>NZ_BAWZ01000022.1:0-67067 GCF_000698105.1 Geomicrobium sp. JCM 19037
GCCCTAACCCGCCCGCGCACCCTCCGCTGAGCAAGTGCACGCTTTCGGCATCAGAGTGCACGTAATCGACACCGGAGTGCACACTTTCGACACCAGAGTGCACGCTTTCGACAAGGGAGTGCACGTAATCGACACCGAAGCGCACACCAACTACCGAACACCCACGCCCCTGCAATCCCTGCACTTTGCCTTTATTTGAAGTATTGATCTACCACATCTTCACTAACTTCTTCCAATGTGCGGTACGTGTATTGTGGATTGTTGTCCTTTTTAATAAGAACAGACTCGACTCCTCGGTAGAAGTCGTCTGCTTTTAAGAAGTTCATCGCCAGAGTCGCGTCCGCTTCCAATACCTTTTCCAGTGACTGGTGTGCGCTTTCTAGCATATGTCGCAAAGTTACTTTTAAAGAAACGGGAGATTTCGATTCAAGCGTGTCAGCGGTTTTCATTGCAAATTCTCCGCCAGAGTCGCGTAGCTTTTTCACGATGTCTTCGACTTGATGTAAATGAAAGAATTCATCGATGAGTGTTTGCTTGGCGGCGAGTGCACTCGGTTTCGGTTCTCCACTCACGTCTTTGAGCAGTTGATCGAGTGTTTCTCTTGGCGCATCAATGTTCATCCAGTTCTTACTGCGAAGCGTTTCTTCTACACAGGTGACATCATCGACGTAATAGTCTGCGGCACCGATGTAGAGAGCATCTTCTGCTGGGATGACCTTAGCGGTTAAAGCAAGGTACGTTCCGGAGTAACCAGGAGCTTGATTTAGGTAATAAGCAGCGCCGACATCTGGAAAGAAGCCAATGTTCATTTCTGGCATGGCCCACTTCGTATTGTGCGTGACGATGCGGTGACTTGCTCCTTGAGACAAGCCGACGCCACCACCCATTACGACACCGTGCAAGAGAGCAACGATCGGTTTTTTGTAGTTGGCAATATCAGCATCCAGCGCGTACTCATCGAGGAAAAACTGACGGGCTCGCTCAAAATCTTCGTCGCTCTTATTCGCGTTTGCGAGTGTCTTAATGTCACCGCCTGCGCAAAAACCTTTTTCGCTGTTTCCTTTTAGAAGAATTACTTTGACGTGGTCATCGTTCTTCCAATGTTCAAGCTGCTCTTGAATCGTTTGGACCATTTCATGATTAAGGGAACCGATTGCTTTCGGTCGATCCAATTCCAAAGTAGCCAACCCTCGATCATTTACGTGAACGTTAACGCTCATTCTTTTCACTTCCTTTTCCGTAGTATGCATCATGGTATATCAATGCAAGATCTATGCCCGAGTAAGCGTTGCCAAATGTTTAGCGATGCGACGAACATTCTCTTCGGCTTGCTCTTCTAACTCGGCTCGTTCTTCTGTCGCATTGTAAAACGTATGTTGACTTGGCAAGTGGTCTGACATGCTTAACACAGCAATCGCTTCCCGCCCGTATTGAGCAGCAATGGCAAGCGTTGCAGCCGCCTCCATTTCAACACCGGTATGACCAACAGCAGCCCAGCGTTCAATCATCGGTGCCGTTTCATAAATGTAGCTACCTGTGGTGACAATTGAGCCTAGTCGGTAAGCAATGTTATTTTCTTCACAAAACGCTTGGGCAGCTTCCAACAGTGCTGGGCTCGTCTTCGCAGGCCCGTACTTATCCGACACGCCGTCGTCTTTTTCCGCAGATGTTACGAGCAAGACTTCTCCATAGGTTAAGTCAGCCTGTAGTCCTCCGAAGTAGCCGGTTTGAATGAATCGTTCACAGCCACAAATGGCGAGAGGGTGCACAACCGTGGCTGCCATCGGACTGCCATACACATTTGCATATGCGATATTTTTGTTCTTCATATTACCAAATCTTAAGTTCCACGCTGGTGCACGAGATTGATCGAGCGTTCCTTCCCAATAAAGCAAATTCGTCTCATGAAGAAACTCTCCATGAATAATTGTCGAAGTTGGAATGTCCGACTCTTGTAAATTCAACGAGCGAAGCCAATCTTCCTTTTTAAACTCTCCGTATAATGCCATGATGACCCCCGATTGCAGAAAATTATAAAGATGATGTACACTTACTATATTATCAGAAAATTAGTGGAAATGAGGTCCAAACCGCAAATGATAAAAGGAAACCACGTGGAGTTACGAGCACCAAAAAGAGAAGAGTTAGAGACGATGATTGAGTGGAGGAACGATCCGCTACTTGCCAAGCTTGCGGCAGGAACGAATGCCCACCTTTGGTCAGGTCTGACGATTGAGCAAATGGAAAGCTGGTATGGTACTCATTACCAACAAGCCAATTCACTAGAAAAAGGAAGAATCTATTCAATCTATCATGAAGATCGGTTTATCGGGTATTGTGATTACCGCGAGTACCACCCATTAACGAACAGTTGCACGGTTGGTATGGTTATTGGTGACCGTGATTATTGGGACCGAGGATTTGGTAGCGAAGCGATGCAACTGCTTGTAGAGTATTTGCATAAAACCATTGCGGTTCGTCGCTTCCAACTAGACACGTGGGCAGGCAACATTAGGGCGATCAAATGTTATGAGAAGTGCGGGTTTCAGATTGAAGGTACGCTTCGTGACAATGAATGGGTGGACGGACAGTATGAAGACACGGTTTTGGTGGGTTTACTCATGGACGAACACAAGAGCTGATCGAGGAAATAATAGCCCAGTATTTGAACATAGAATTGCCGCTTGCGCGAGGTTAGAAGCGTAAATCTTACCGCACTTGATGCAATGATTAGATTTTTCCTGATTTAAGAAATTTATGATTGAAAATTATATCTATCAATATTTTAATTAAATAATGTTACGCAGCTGCTATGTTCGCTTCAGCATCGAACCGAGCGAGCCACGCGAATAGGAACTTCCGACATCCAGGTATTAGAAATTTGATTTTAAGTTTTCACCTGCTCTCTACCGATGTTGAGGTAGTGTGTGCTCAGCAACAGTTCTAACTGCATAACATTTGGTTATTTTTAGGAGATTGGCGATCTAGATCACACCCCAAAACGATCTATATGCAATGAACTTAGCATTTTCTTGATTTGCACTGTTGGGTGGAGGGGGTAGCGCGGTGCTGGGTGCCATTTTGCGCGCAGATTCTGGCTGAAGTACTAACGACACGTCGGCCCCGCAGGCCGAAACGAAACCGCACTCGATTCGGCGCGGCTCGCGCCGACGTCTTGTGGGTACTTCGAGGCGGGGATGTACACATGACCCGGTAATCTGTTACCGAGTTTGCTCATTCTGTTCCCTAGTTTATGAGAATAGAAGGCTTCCCCCGCGATTTTCCTCAACTTGAGAACAGTTCGGTTGCAACTCGAGCACAGTTTCCATTTTCTAAGTTTACAATTGGTTCTTAATGAAATTCTTTCGTTCAACTTATCTAGGTCGATTTAGAACACCGCAGTCAAGCTGATGCTCGCTAGTCTATGAACGTTCGTTTCTATGGACGTCAACGCTGTTTATTCATATAAACCTCAGGAGTTCGCAACTATCGGTCCCACCGGCGCCGAAGATACACCGACCGGACGTTGGCGTGACTCATGAAGATGTCTCACTAGCCTTTATGGCAGAAAAGAGTCGCAGAATTTTTATGCCGAGAGAATGGTAAGGAGGTTTGATGAGTTACAATTTCAAGCACTAGTGAATTTCTTGAGTGCAGTTTATATAGAAATCGCACTACAGAATAATGATATGCTCACGCCAAATGGAACCCTTCACATAATTCGGCTCAGCTAGCTCATGCTAGCTATTGTATTTTTCGATGACAAACGGGGGTGTCTCTGCCGTCCTTGTATAAACATCCACCTCAAACACCAAGCACTGTACGCGCGGTAAATCGAAAGTTCAATCTCTATCTAGTTTCAAAAAAACTTGTCTCATCAAGCATTTAGCTGCGAAATCAATGATTTATTTTGCTCCTAAACAAATGTATAAATTTTTTTTTGAGAAAAACTATTGCATTTTCGTTGTGGAGATCATATAATATATTTTGTCAGCAAGAGACGTAAGCGTCCGGCCCGTTGGTCAAGGGTTAAGACACCGCCCTTTCACGGCGGTAACGCGGGTTCGAATCCGCACGGGTCACCAATAATTATCTATAGCAATATAAAGGCTCCAGCAAACGATTTTGCTGGTTTTATCATTTACTTATACTCTTATGGAGGGGTAGCGAAGTGGCTAAACGCGGCGGACTGTAAATCCGCTCCCTCAGGGTTCGGCGGTTCGAATCCGTCCCCCTCCACCATTTCACATGCGGGAGTAGTTCAGTGGTAGAACACCACCTTGCCAAGGTGGGGGTCGCGGGTTCGAATCCCGTCTCCCGCTCCATTGCTTACCGAATCGTTTTGTGATAACATAGTAAATGTTCCCAGTTTGCGGGTGTAGTTTAGTGGTAAAACCTCAGCCTTCCAAGCTGATGATGTGGTTCGATTCCCATCACCCGCTCCATACATATGAACTCAAGAGAGTAGAACAACCTTGTTCCGCTCTCTTTTTTATGTTTTACTAACCGAAAAGGTCTCTCCCTTTTTAAAAAATTATTAAGATGATACCCACCCTTTGATCCCGTGGTACACTAAGAAGGTTGCGAACTATTTTGTGAATAATGAAGACCTCTTTACTATTTATACAATCAAAAAAATAAATGAAACCTATACATAGACAGGGACGTAATCATACAGAACGGACGTAAGGCGGGATAGGGATGGACGATTGGTTAAAGCAATGCATAAAGGAAGTGAAGGCCGGAGACCCAGAGGCTTTTGCTCAAATTGTTGAAGCGTATAAAGATAAAGTATATCAAATAGCCTATCGCATGGTCGGCAACGCCCAAGAAGCACAGGATGTTGCACAGGAAGCCTTTATCCGTGCCTACACGAACATCGACCGGTACGATACCAATCGGAAGTTTTCGACGTGGCTGTTTCGAATTGCTACCAATTTAAGTATCGACAAGCTCCGAAAGAAAAAGCCGGACTACTCGCTAGATGCTGAGGTGAGCGGGACGGAAGGATTGGATGGGTACTCGCAATTGGCGGCAACAGACGCCCTTCCAGATGAGCAAGTCGTGACCCTTGAATGGCAAGCGTCGATTCAAGAAGAAATCAATGCACTTCCTCCTAAATATCGCGCTGCGATTATTCTTAAGTATATGGAAGACCTCTCCTTGCAGGAAATGAGTGAAATTCTTGATCTTCCTGTAGGTACGATAAAAACCCACGTTCATCGGGGACGAGAGGCACTAAGGAAGCGATTGAAAAAATGGTAGTAAGGGGGAAAGGCAACATGAGCTGCAGCAGTGAGCGTATTCAGCGATATTTCGATGGTGACTTAACCCGGGATGAGCGAATGCAACTGTATGAGCATTTGCGTGAATGCGGAGATTGCAAATCCCATTATGATGAAGTGAAGAAATCAATTGCGCTCGTACAGAGCGCTTCACATATTACCGCGCCTTGTAAGTTTACAGAAAGCGTGATGGATGCATTGCCGAAACGAAAGAAACGCTCTGTTGCTTGGAAGCGCTGGTCAAGAAACCACCCGATGCTCGTGGCGGCTTCTGTATTCCTTGTGCTCATGTCCTCGATGGTATGGGTAAACTGGTCCGGCATGAGTGGAGATGACGTCATGGTCCGAGGAGCGACTGGCGACGTGCATGTGAATTATGAAACGAACACCGTCATTATTCCTGAAGGCGAAACCGTTGCAGGAGACTTAACGGTTACGAATGGGAATGTTGACGTACAAGGTGAAGTAGAAGGTGATCTCACCGTCATTAATGGTGAACAATATATGGCATCTGCTGGCAATGTTGCGGGCAATGTCGAAGAGATTAATGAAATTCTTTCGTGGATTTGGTACGAGACGAAATCGCTTTTCTCAGGCTTGACGACTGGGGATGATTCGTAAGCATGGAGTGATGCGTTCGTGCATCACTCCCCATTAAGCGGGAAGAATGTACAAAAATGCATCCGGGTACGAATTGTGCCGGGTCGCTTTTTTGTGTTTCCTTCTAAATCCTCCAAAAAACGAAATGCGTTAATTTCTCACGATTCTTCCGCTAAAATTCCGTAGTTTTAGGCGGTTTTTATTGGAAAATCGTGTAACGAGGGATTACGATTGTCGTAGGAATAAGTGTAGTGGAACTCGTTTCTACAATCAGGAGGGATAGGAGAAACTTGCCAGAGATATACTGAGGATGGGGCGGCGCATTGGAAATGATAACATCGGGTTTCAGCTATGTTATAATGGTTGCGTGCTAACCTCTCGAGGTTTCTCGTTTATATCCTAATGGGAGGAAGATCAATGTTTGGTGAGGATTTCGAACTTTTAACGTGGATACGCAGAATTGTTGATATTTTGCTCGTTACGTTTGTTGTCTATAAATTAATTTCGATTGTACGTGGTACAAGAGCGGTACAATTACTAAAAGGAATTACGGTTATTCTAGCTGCCGGTTTTCTGAGTAACTTCTTCGGTTTACATACGATGTCATTTATTATGAACTTGGTGATTACGTATGGAGTCCTCGCCATTATTATTATCTTCCAACCTGAAATGCGAAGAGCATTGGAGCAACTAGGAAGAGGGCGTTTATTCGGACGAGGCCCAACACCAGAAGAGCAGAATTCCGTTAACACGATTGAAGCATTAATGAAGTCATTGAAATACATGGCGAAGCGTAGAATTGGCGCCTTGATTTCCATTGAAAATGAAACGGGAATGAACGACTATATTGAAACGGGTGTGCCAGTGAAAGCTCAAATTTCTACAGAGCTCGTCACCAATATCTTCATGCCTAACGCCCCGCTTCATGACGGTGCGGTGATTATTAAGAACAACATATTAGAAGCAGCGGCTTGTTATTTGCCTCTTTCTGAGAACCCGTTTATTTCAAAAGAACTTGGCACAAGACACCGGGCTGCGATTGGTGTGAGTGAAGTAACCGATGCAATTACAATAACGGTTTCTGAAGAAACAGGAGCAATTTCTGTAACGAAAAACGGAGAATTGCACCGGGATTTGGACGATGATACGATAAGGAAAATGTTGGAAAATCAACTTCTAAAAAATACGAAGTCATCGAATGCATCATTCTGGCAATGGGGAGGGCGAAAAGATGGATAGGCTCTTCAATAATCACTGGTTTTTAAAGTTTGTTTCTTTGCTTATTGCAACGATGCTCTTTCTTTTCGTCAACCTTGAAGATGTTGGAAATCCAGGTACGACGCCAGTTATGAGTACCGAGCAGATCTCCCTCAGCGAAGCAGAGCTCCAAGTGTATTACGACAATGAGCAGTATGCGATTGCGGAGATTGATGATGACATTGACGTAAGGGTGTCAGGAACACAAAGTGCGCTGACGCTATTCCAAGTAACCAACCCTTCCTATGAGATTTATGTTGATTTGGAAGGGTATGCAGAAGGGGTTCACACAGTAGATGTAGAGACGGCGAACTTCCCGAGTGGGTTGACGGTCAGCGTCGAACCGAATACGGTGCGAGTCGTACTTGAAGAACGGCAGTCGGTCACGCTTCCGGTGGAAGTGGAATTAATGAATGAAGATCAAATAGCAGAAGGACATACTGTTGGTGAGCCAGAAGTTACGCCAGGAGAAGTTGAAGTCAATGCAGGCGCCTCTGTTCTGGACAACATTAGTTCACTGCAAGCGTTCATTGATGTTGCGGGTGCCGAAGAGACGATTACGCAAACGGTTGATGTCATTGTGTATGGTCCATATGGTGAACAGTTGGATACGAATGTGGCACCAGAGACAGTAGAAGTTGAAGTTCCGATCATACGTCCTTCCGCTGAAGTGGCGCTTGACTATGACATCGAGGGAGACTTGCCGGAAGGACTCGAACTCATTGACATGAGCATCGATACAGAAACGGCGACGATTTATGGCCCAATCGACCAAATCGAAGATATTGAATCCATCTTTTTAGGAACGCTTGATTTGTCGGGTGTGACCGAAAGTGAAGTCCGGGAAGTCGAAGTGCCCGTTCCAGATGGTGTAGAGCACGTTCGGCCGGAAGTGGTCACACTTGAAATTGAAGTGACAGATGCTGAAGATGTGATGAGTATAGAAATGCCACTTGACTTCGATAACCTGCCTGCGGGATTCGATGCGGCAATACCCGCAGGAGAAGCTGAAACATATACAGTCAACGTACATGGGGATGAAGAGGAATTACAGGAGTTTAGTGAAGAGAACTTACGCCTGTATATCGATTTTGAGGATGAACAATTGGAAACTGGGGAAACGCGTAAACCTATTCAAATCGAGGGTCCAAATGACTTTGATTACTCGGTAGAGATCGATGATGTGCCTGTTGAGATAACAGAAAGCGATTAGTTGAATAGTTTATAACAGGGTAAGCATGAAGGAGAGATATTGAAATGGGTAAGTATTTTGGCACAGATGGTGTAAGAGGTGTAGCAAACACAGAGTTAACCCCGGAGCTAGCGTTCCGCTTAGGGCGTGCCGGTGGGTATGTGTTAGCCAAAGATGACAAGCAGCCGAAAGTGCTAATTGGGAGAGACACGAGAATTTCTGGAACAATGCTTGAAGGCGCATTAGTCTCAGGGCTGCTCTCGATTGGTGCAGAAGTTATGAAGCTTGGTGTCATCACTACACCGGGTGTTGCCTTTCTTACGAAAGCTGTGAATGCGGAGGCAGGGATTATGATTTCCGCATCACACAACCCAGTAGAAGACAACGGCATTAAATTCTTCGGCAGTGATGGATTTAAGTTGTCACGAGAGCAAGAGGAAGAAATCGAAGCCCTTGTTGATCAAGAAGACACGCTCCCACGTCCGACAGGCACCGGTCTAGGAAGTGTAAGTAGCTACTACGAAGGTGTCCAGAAGTACGTTCAATATTTAAAACAAACGAGTGATGAAGAGTTTACAGGCATCCACATTGCGCTCGATTGTGCACACGGTGCAGCTGCTTCTGTCGCACCGAGGATGTTTGCAGACTTAGACGCAGACATTTCCACCATCGGTAATAGTCCAGATGGAACGAACATTAATGACGGCGTGGGTTCTACCCACCCTGAAAAGCTCGTACAACTCGTGCGTGAGAAAGAAGCCGACATTGGGCTTGCCTTTGATGGAGATGCGGATCGCCTCATTGCTGTTGATGAAAATGGACAGCTAGTAGATGGCGATAAAATTCTTTATATTTGCGGGAAGTACTTGAAAGAAGAAGCGATGCTTGCCCACAATACCATTGTAACGACGGTCATGAGTAACCTTGGGTTATACAAAGCGTTAGACCAAGCAGGTATTCAGTCAACGCAAACAGCCGTTGGTGATAAATATGTGATGGAAAGAATGCGTGAAGGTGGATACAGCCTTGGCGGTGAGCAATCTGGGCACATTATTTTCCTCGATCACACAACAACGGGCGATGGTATGTTAACCGCTGTGCAACTTGTGAATATCATGAAAGTGAAAGGCAAGAAACTTTCGGAGCTCGCTGCAGAAGTTCAAACCTTTCCACAGAGATTAGAGAACATTCGTGTCGTTGATAAACACGCAGTTCAAGACAATGATGCTGTGAAAGAAATCATTGCAGCTGTCGAGACGCAAATGAATGGGAATGGCAGAGTTCTCGTTCGTCCGTCTGGGACTGAACCACTCGTTCGTGTGATGGTCGAAGCAGAAAGTGACGCACTATGCGTACAATATGTAAACGAGATTTCAGCAGTCATTCAAGAGCAGCTCGGAAATCAGTCATAACACTAATTGTGGGGCTGATTTCTACTCAGCCTTTTTTGATTGACGCTCGTCTCAAACGTGTAGTACGATTGCCATGTTATTCAAACATAGAAAGGAGCATCGGGATTATACAAAATAGATTCATAAGCGCCCGGACTGTTTTGGACGAAGATAAAACAGTTGACGAGGAGGAGGTTTATCGAACATCGGCGGATACCTCCCGGTTATATGTCATGACCGCAAGCGTGTACTGAAAACGAAGAGGCGACTTTTCGTACAAAGAACACACATTGGCACATGTGAATTTAAATAAACGGAGCGGGGACGTGTGACAACTGTCCCCAGTGAACAGCATTGTCCTCGTCCCCATAATGGAGGAATCATTTATGTGTGGAATCGTAGGCTATGTAGGATCACAAGCGGTGAAAGATATTTTATTAAAAGGGTTGGAAAAGCTTGAGTATCGCGGATATGACTCTGCAGGGCTCGCAATCGTAGACGAGCACGTAGAAGTTGTGAAAGAAAAGGGACGCATCGCGACCCTTCGCGAAAAAGCAGACATTCAAGACCCGAAAGGCACAATCGGTGTCGGTCATACACGTTGGGCGACGCACGGTGTACCCAACATTACGAATGCGCACCCTCACCAAAGTACAACGGAGCGCTATACACTTGTACACAATGGTGTGATTGAGAACTTTGAAGAGCTCAAAGCTGAATATCTTCAAGGTGTGAATCTCGTCAGTGACACAGACACAGAAGTCATTGTACAGATCATCGAAACGTTTGCTGCAACAGGCATAAGTACAGAAGAAGCGTTCCGAAAAACGCTTGCTTTGTTGGAAGGATCTTATGCCATTGCCCTTCTTGATGAAGAGGACCATGACACGATTTATGTCGGTAAGAACAAGAGCCCGTTGCTCGTTGGTCTTAGCGACGATGCCAACGTTGTCGCGTCTGACTCAATGGCGATGCTTCATGTGACGAAAACGTTTGTTGAACTGATGGATGAAGAAATGGTGATCTTAAACCGTGATGGAATCCAAATCAAAAAGCTGGACGGTACGCTGGTTGAGCGCGAATCATTCGAAGCAGAATTGGATGAGAGCGACACGGAGAAAGGGACGTATGCGCACTTCATGCTCAAAGAGATCGATGAGCAGCCATTCGTCATCCGAAACATCATCCAGCAGTACCAAGATGAGGACAATGAGATTAAACTGTCCAAAGATATTCGTTCAGCTGTAACCGAAGCGGACCGCATTTATATTATTGCTGCGGGCACGAGTTATCACGCTGGCCTTGTCGGTAAAGAATTGCTTGAGAATGTTGCGGGTATTCCCGTTGAAGTGCATATCGCAAGCGAATTTCTATACAACCAGCCACTCTTGTCAAAACAACCGCTGTTCATCTTCATTTCTCAAAGTGGAGAAACGGCAGACAGCCGCGGCGTGCTCGTAAACGTCAAACGAGCGGGACATCCGTCAGTAACGATCACCAATGTTCCTGGCTCAACACTTGACCGTGAAGCTGATCACGCCTTGTACACGTATGCCGGCCCAGAAATTGCCGTCGCTTCAACGAAAGCATACACGGCGCAAATGGCGGTATTATCGATCTTGGCGATGGATGCTGCCCAAGCAGCGGGGATTGACAGTGACTTTGATGCGATTCATGAATTGAGCATCGTTGCCAATGCAATGGAGACACTTACCGATTCCAAAGACGACATGGAGCAGATCGCCCGCGACTTCTTGCTAGAGACGCGCAATGCTTTCTTTATCGGAAGAGGGTTTGACTATCACGTCGTTCAAGAAGGCGCATTAAAGCTTAAAGAAATCTCATATATCCAAGCCGAAGGGTTTGCAGGTGGCGAATTAAAGCACGGCACGATCGCGCTCATCGAAGAAGGAACACCGGTCATCGCACTGGCTACTCAAGAGAGCGTCAACCTGAACATTCGCGGCAACCTCCAAGAAGTCGTTGCCCGCGGCGCCAACCCGTGCGTCGTCAGCATGGAAGGCACGCACCGCCCAGATGACCAAGTCGTTGTACCGAACGTGCACAACTACTTGACACCGCTCGTATCCGTCATCCCGCTCCAACTCATTTCTTACTACGCAGCCCTACACCGCGGCTGTGATGTAGATAAACCACGTAACCTCGCTAAGAGCGTTACCGTAGAATAAAGTAGTGAGCCGTCCGCGTTGCGGGCGGTTTTTTTCATGAATAATTATAGATCACGCAAGTCAGTCCCCGTCATTCGGGCTTTCAGCATTTAAGTTTGTAAGCTGAGCGGCTTGGGGGTAGGGTGCAATCATCGGATGATTTTATATGGAGTGAATTAAGAATATTATATAATCGCAAACTTACAGCATGCGTAGCATAGTAGTAAAAAAACCGATAGGTTTAAGTGACGATATTGCTGATGGCGCGATAAAAAGTAAGAGAGTAACTGATAAGTATTTAGATGCTAAACCTAATTGGGGCGCAAAGACTAAAGCAACGATCTGCCAAGTTTGTTCTGCCACAATGATACCACTGAAATGTTAAATGCCCTTAAGTGGGTGGTAATTCGCGTATGATATCGTTGTATTCTTCTACAGTCAAAGTTCCTTTCTCCCTAATCTTGTAATCAATATGAGAAAACGTGTCACTAATCTCCTCTAAGAATTGTTCTTCTTCTTCGCTTAACCCTTGTGGTGAGTTAAACTCATACTCTTCACTCGTTTCACCAATAATAACTCTATGTAACTTACCCCACGGCTCTAATGGGCTAGGACTGCTCATTCCGTTCTGAAAGAATGAGGGCCCTTCACCCACAAATTTTCCAGTTGTTTTACCTCCATTAACAAATGGTGGTATGATTCATCTGTTTGATGTTCTAAGTGCAATTGAGCTGCATATGAAGCCCCGCTCACCTGACTCCTAAATTCACTGATATAAGAAGTAAATCCATGAATTCGATTTTGCTCTTCATTAATTAGAAATAAATTAAATATGAGACTTACTGCAAAGCCCACACCAAGAACTCCGATTACAATATTCTTCATCAATAACGTCCTCGTTTCAATATAGAATGAACGTGATATTTTCCTAATTGCGCAGTTTGTTGTTGCTTTTCACTGCAGGCGGATGCTTGTACTCCAGAGCACAAGGGCAACATCGGTGGTCAAAAGACGCCCACCGTATTTTCTTGACACTCTAGAGCATAACGACGAAACGGTTCACGTTTCTGGCCTACTGGTCATGGTGTGGAAAGAAGCCGAAATGACCCATATATTCATTTTTGTGACACTTGGGAAAGAAAATCATGATTTTAAACGTGAATGCGCACATAAACGGTGTCAACTGTCACAAATCGTGCGATTTGTGACAGTTGCGTGCCGAAAGTGCCCGGTTTGAGGCTGGATTGTCACATACGTGACAGGAGATCACGCGCTTGCGTCAGGTGGTGACCATCGGTCACGACTTTTTACCATTCAGCAAACGTCTTCTATGTTTCCCGCAACCCTTGCAGTAACGAACAACGATCGGTAGGCGTTTGCCTTTAAAGACCGATCTCGGTCATCGGATTCAGTGAAATTCTTTCGTTCAACTTATATAGATGGGTTTAACTTTACAAATTCTGAACTACAGTGTGTGTACAGGGGAATGTACTCCGGAATACTAGGTATTCAATTGATGTTTCGTTCATTAACTTTTATGATAATAATGTGTATTCAATATATTCAGGGGGGATATAATTCTTTCTTGGAGTGATTAAGACTTTTGTTAGTTATATCATTAGTTGTCACAGGCTTCCTAGTGTATTCTATTTTATAGTGGACAACAGGTAGTGGTGTTATTGTATCGAACGATGTTATAACACGCAACTCGGTTACATCTCATTTACAGGAACTATATATTCTAAAAGTAGTTATTGCCATAGCTTTGTTAACAATAGGCTTGGCTGTAATTTTTTTCGTTATATTTCAGGTGTAAAAGAAAACAAAGGGGAGTAATACTCTTTCATTAATTGAATTCCTCAGTACAAAAACCTATGAAAGAAATCCTCACTCCTCCATCTCTAATTCCCAGTGAACTCAATTCTCTCAACACCAAATTGCTGCGGCGGTAAAGAGTCATTTCTGCCGACATACTCATCATAGTAAACGGTAATATCATCACCAACTTCAATTTCTTCATGCATCTCAGGTGGAACAGAAAAGATAATGGTAGTTTCGTCTTCATTTCCTTCATTCTCTTGTTCAACATAAACCCACTTAAAATTATTGTTTGCTGACGTTATTTCCGTTACATTACCAGAGAAAATGGATAAGTCATCATCGTTACACGCGGCTAAAAAAATTATTAGAATTAATGGCAACAGTATACGCATTGGAAACCTCCCTTATCAGTACGGGTTCGTTGGAGACCCATTCAAGATATTTAGAGAACCCGAGGTGTTAAAAGGCCAGCTTAAATTGGTAAGAAGACATACTGGTTGTTAGAAACCAATACCCATTCACATCCATCGATAAAACAACGGATTAACTTAATTAGTACTAAGTAAGAATCCAACTCGTTTTGCAAAACGTGACGAGAAAGTTTGCAATGAGGGAGGGCTTTTAAAAAATCATGAATAACTTAATGGGATCTATATTTAGCATAGTTCAATTTTTTGAAGGGGACGATTGACTATTGCGAATCTTTTCTGTGAGTAAAACCGTAGTTAGAGAGAAGCTTAGCACACGGAATGATGCAAAAAGACTTCAAAAACGAGCATCTTCAATTGTGCAAAGGAGGATTAGTTTTATGGATGCCATCGCATATATACTAGGAGTATTTTTAATAATGATTGGATTTTTAATTGGTGTAAAGAAAAAGCTACACTTGCTCTCATTCGTTTGGGTTGGTTTTTCAGAAGATCTCGTCACGAGCTCTAGAGACCGAGTAGCAAAAACAATCGGAACCATGCTCATCGTTGTTGGCGTCGTTCTACTGCTAGGACACTGTTGGAAGGGTTGATAGGAGAAATGTGGACGGCGATCGTGAGTGTTGTTCTTATAGTAGGATCCGTCATAGCTACTGGGGTCATGGTTTTCAAAATGGAGAGTGGCGATAACTGAGGTTTCTATTTGCATTAGCTAGTCCTTGTCGTGAATGTAACGGGCCATCCGAAAAAAGAAGATGAATACATTTAAAGATATTGTTGCAAAAAAAGAGGAAACAATCTTAGAACAGATGCTTCCTCTTTCCTGGTTTTTAATCTTCGCCATCAGCTTTATCATCCGGAGTTGCATCGTTTACCGATATAGAGTTCGTGCTTACCCCGTCTTCTAACGACCCGTCCATCGATGAGAATCCCGACAACATACTTATCGCAAGCACTAATACGAATAATGATGAACTAATTTTTTTCATGATTAGCTACCCCCTATATGGTTTAATTTTCTTGCAAATTCCATGGATTGTCGTAAATATACTAGCGCTTTGCTCGTCTGATTAAATTGTGACTCAAGTATTTCAGAGACAGACTCACAAGCTTCATGAGCTTCAAAATACAATTCACGTTCAACCATCATATCTATTCCTTGATCAATCGTTTCGTAGCACACCCCCATTTTATGGAATAATCCTTCAAGAATGATAAGTTTTGCTTGTTGTTCGACAAGATGAAATCGATTAAGGGAGCTTTTTAGTGCGGATAACTTGGTAAGACCAAGCTCGATCTCTCCTAATCGTATATGAATGACAGCTAAATTAAAATTCGATTTTATTTGGAGAGTCGTGTTATTACTCATATCATCAAGAGAGGATATTATGACTTGCTTCGCATGGTGGTAATGCTTATAACGCATTAGGTGTAGTCCATATGTGCGCTTTACGATCCTGTTGTGTTGGTGATCCCCTTTGAGGTTTCCATTGCCTTTAAAAACATCCGCTCTGCATCTTCTATCTGACTTAACTCTGAATAGATTGCTGCAATGTAGTTTTGACAGTTTGCAAGTTTATAACGTAATGGCGGTTCTAATTCATAGATGAAAGCTGCCGACTCGAAGTAACTAAAGGCAGCAATGTTTTGATGAAGTCGATAATAGATTTGCCCAAATCGATAAAAGAAGTTGGCTTGTTCAATAGAGTCAAGATCAATGAGTGCTGTTTCTGCCTCACGGTAGCAGTCCAAAGCGGTCATATAATTATTGTTGTTAAAATGTATGATTCCTTGGTTTGAGAAGAACAGGTACTTGTGAAAATCATTAAAAAACATTTCTCCGACAGCATCAACCAAGTATTCTTTTTGCCGGATAGGGTGATTTCGCAAAGTACCGATCACTAATTGGTGGCGAAATTCAACAAGGCTGTAGATTGACTCAAAGGCTTCTGGTAATGGTTCGTTCTGTAATTTAGAACGAATGCTAGAGCGGTATTGTTCCGCTTGATCAATGTCTAACAATCCGACAAACTTAAACCACATTTTCATTTTATCTAGCAACGCAATTTGTGAGTTTTGATTCATGCTTCACCTACATATAAGACGTAAAGGTCTAGTGCTTTTCTAGTGTATATGATAAGCGATTTACATTTATATTCCTACAATAATTGCAATTTCTAACGATTTTTCTCTCTGTATAGCTAAAATTAGACAAATATTGACAAGGTATATATTTGAAGTTGAATGAGGAACTAGAATTTCTATCGGGAGGGAATAAAATTTTCGCTTTGTAAAGACAAAGAACCCTAGCAAAAATTGGCTAGGGATCGATTAGGCCAAACTATTCTCATTTAATCAGTAACTTCACGATAAATCACTTCCTCTGCTTCTTCCAGTGCGGTTACTTTCACGGGTTCTTCAGTTACCGTGTCATACCCAAATGAATTCACTTGTGCACTGTCGGCATTTGTTGATTCTGATAAACGGTTTTGGTAGGTTTGGATCTCTTCTGATGTCGCTTCTTCAATCGGTACGGCTTCAACTTCAGTAGCCTCAATTTCATTGGAAATTTCAGCGGGGTCAGTCGCTTCATCATCAGTTGAGATTCCAAGTAGGAGTGCACTACTGATGATCGTTGTTGGGTAAAGAAGCCATTTATTCATTTAGCAAACCTCCGTATTTGTATGGGTCGTTCTTATACGTGTAGACGTAAATGAGCAAATATTGTTGCGGATGATTCGCAACAATATTTGCCTTCTAGCGTCTAAACCAAAGAGGGAGGGTAGCTACGATGTATGAGGATAATATTCTTGTAGAGCAAGCTTTGGGCGGGGATGATGGGGCAGTTGAGCAACTATATTTTAAGTATGTGGACTCTGTTTTTCGCTATGCTTATGTTCATCTCGGAGATTACCACGATGCAGAAGAGTTAACGCAAACGGTTTTTTGGAAATCAATGCAGGGTTTACATAAATTTAAGAGGCAATCTTCTTTTAAAACGTGGTTATTCTCAATCGCCTACCGTGCAATCATAGACCAATCCAGGAAACAGAAACGTCAACGTTTTCTAAAAAAAAGGTTAGAGGACTTAGAACTTAGGATGCCACAACGGGCGTCTGTTGACCGACAAGTTACAGCAAAGGAAAGTTACGATGAAACGATCTCGTTGTTACAGCAGTTACCTGAACAATACCGCATGGTACTTTTCCTTCGTTTTGTGGAGGAGAACTCTATAGAGTCAACAGCAGAAGTAATGAAGCGTTCATACAAATCGGTTCAGGCGCTCCAGTATCGGGCGCAGAAGAAATTGATGGATCTCGCACGTAAGGAGGCTGAGCAGGATGAAGGATGAGCAGCGACCTACAGATTGGAATTCCTTTGAATCAAAGATGACAGCTATGAAGCCGTCAATGAAAGAAGAAGCGCGAATGAAAGGCTTGGCTTATGCACACGAAGCAGTGAAAGAAGCTAGAAAGCAACATCGTCGGCGCACTTTTTTGAAAAGGATCTTTATTCCTATACCGGCAGTCGTTGTGCTACTGTTCATGATTGCGCCCATCACGATCTGGTCACCAGGGGATGAGGAAGGGCCTTCAGGAAATGAACAAGAGGAAGAGGAGATTCATATGAACCCAGAAGAAGATGAGGCAGAGTAAATAGTCGCATACTCCACCTATGTAAATGGATTGCGTTGTCGACATGATATTAAAATAAACGGCTATGATTGTAGGTTAATCTTTCTTTGTGCATGTCCTTTTAAGGCGAAGAACAATGCTAAGCAGCTGATACCCAAAGCTGCGGACCATTGCGCGCCGATCGTTCGTTGCCAGATTTGAAATACATTCATAAATGCAATGACTACGGTGATTGAGCCGAAGGCGATGGCCAACCATTTAAATCGTTGTGCGAGTGATCGTTGCTTTTTCGGGTCGATGTTGACTCACTCCTTGTCATCATAAAGCCTTTTATGCCACGTTTTACCTTAATGGTAGTGTGAGTGGTGGGATTACTCTTAGCATTCCAAGATACTTGATCAAGAAAGAATACGATATTGGCAAGAACGAACGCTACCCTTTTTTCTAAGGATAGAACATCATGCGAATCACGTATATGTTCGGAAGTGTTAAACTGAACATTTATACAATAGCACTCAGGGTGTTAGTCACTCTCCATGATCACGTGTTAACGATTTGTATGTAAGATTAACATGAATTAGCATATTATGTCACCTCGCCTCGAAAAGGTATGGATCGTAATTGATTGAAGGAGCGAAGGTAAACGTGCAGGCTTTAGGGAATCATAATATTGACAGGTTCAGATATAGTTTGGAGGATGATGATCGGTTTTTCGAGTGAATAGGTATACCCAATTTCCCACACCGTGCCTGGGCCTTGTTCGTCATAAATGGCGACGACGGCGTCAGCGTATCGTATCGCTACTCGGTCGTCATCGAAGGTGACGCTGCGCCATTCCAGTGACCCGAATTCAAATTGTTCATTCTGATGTTCTCGGGGGGTAAACAGCCGAATTCCTTTCCCACGCAAAATGTCCTCGGTAATTTCAACTTTCTTCAATTGCTGTTCATTAAAGAAACCCGAAGCTAAGTAAATGTATGTAGACATAATCTCCTCCATAATAGCTGGCACTGAATATTGTATATGTTCAAGATGAGTTTTTATTTCTGAATAAGGAGTGAAGAAAAAGTATATTTATCTATAAATTTAGAATATAAAGTGCAATTGTGATCTGTTTAGTGTAGAGTAGATAATAGGGGATATTTCTTAGTATTCAGTTATTCAATTGGTTGAAAGGGTGTTGGTTTTTGTCTAAAGAATTAGAGAATAAGTTGGTAACACTTATTGGGGAGTGGTTAAATTTACTGTCTAATTATGAATTGGAGCAGGCTAAAGAATTGCAAGCCCAGATCACTGAATTAATGCGATTCAATACGATATCAAAACAAGTAACTTCATACTATGATTTAGTAAACTTTAAACATCAAATGCTTGCAAATCAGATTCTACACCGGCTAGATGGTCAAATATCAGCTCAGGTAGTTGATGTTGAAGAAACAGACAACACACTAAATTACCTTTATAACTATATGGAGGGACTGCTGGCAACAAATACAGAAAGGTACATAGAAGCTTTGTCATATTACCGCGAAGCCGAAAAGTATCTCGTTTACGTAAGTACAAATGAGCAAGCAGAATTTTATTTTAGGCAAGCACACGTATATTATCGATTGGATCAAAATTTAACTGCTTTGAGTTATGCTAATCATTCATTTGAAATGATTAAGAACTCACAAAGACATACGAAGCTAAAAATTAATGCTTTGATGTTAAAGTCTGGTGTTTATTCAGAAGCAGGGAACTACGATAAATCGGACAAATACTCGAATCAAGCGATTATGTTAGCTACGCAAGAACCTTACGCTAAATCTCTTGCTATTCGTGGGAAAGCGAACAACTCATATCGCCACGGAAGACTTAATGAAGCAATCAATCTGTATAGTGAAGCTTTAGACACAGGAGGTCAAAAGAACACAATCATCGGTGTTAAGACACGTTATAATTTAGCAAATACATTGTTAAAAATAGGGGCTTATGATAAAGGGAAGGAACTATTGGAACGGGTAGAAAAAGAACTAGAAGACCATTCTTTAGGTTTAAAAGAATATGTAGCTAGGTGCTCTGTCACACGTGGTCTATATTTAGAAAGAACAGTTGACGAATCATTAATTAATCGAGGTTTTATGATATTAAAAGAGCACCATCTTTCTTTGAAATGAATGAATTAGCAGAAGACTTATCCAATTACTACAAATTAAATGAGAATTATGAGAAAGCCCTTTCGTACTTGCATATTTCTCAGCAAGCGACTAAAGGAAATTATCTTATAGGAGCTGAATAGTATGACTAAAAAAGTATTTGCTGTGCTGGTTGTTGTCGCTTTGTTTGTTGGAAGTTCTGCTACAACGGATGATACAGTGTTCGCTAAAGAGAACATCGTCTCTCCACAAGACAAAAACGATTTTCTTTAAATGTATGGAGTACCAACTATCTATGTTTAACAGGTGCAAAACGTCGATCGACGTTTTGCACTTTATAATTAGAGGGCTTGTTTAGGAAGTTAATGATAAATGTATTTGTACCATTTGTTTAGTGTGCATTTCTCAAACACTAAGAGGGTTAGCGATGAACTAAAAATTGGACGGAGTTTACAAAATGCTTCCACGTGGGGGAGCGAGCCATTAGTGTACGGTATGTATCCAACTGTCTTGGATGACATAAAGTGAGGAAGCTCAGACGAGTGGATGAACTTTGGAACTTGTTTCACCCTTGAATCAAACTCATATTACTTTAATGATTATTTAAAGTTTCCGTCTAAAGACTATCGTATTTACGTCTTTAACAATCAAAGTATAGAAGACCTCATGGATTAGTATGAAAAAGAGGTAGCAGCTAGACTTGGGGAGAGCACAGAAGGTTTTTTACTGCGAGCTTACGTTCAATAGAAATTCTGTTGCTACAATCTTGGCAAAGTAGAATGCCACTAAAAGACTATATTCTCAATCACAATTACGATGCACCTGAATGTATAGGCTATGAACCTATTAAACGTGAACATCTAGAAGGGTATGTAAACAAAAATGATAAAAAAACACCATGATCAATAGACTAAATAATCATTCCAATATTGGATTGTACCTATGAAAAAAGTTCTCACTCGCTTGAATTTCTCACATCAAGCTAGGACAGGTGATCATGTCTTTGGGTGATTATGAAAACAGGATACGTTCTTTGGGTACGGGCATATAATCGACCTCTTCATTCTGTTGTGTTATCTAATGAGAATCGTTTTGGACGTTTAGCGTGACATAAAGTAAATAACAAGAGAGCCTTCCATTGCAAAAACTGGAAGGCGATGGGTAGTTAAATAAATACCGCTCTCGTCAGTTCCAAAAAAGCTTGAAGCGGCTCGGTGAGGCGTTTATCTTTATGCCATGCTAGATGGGTGTACATCGGGGCGATGGGAGGTGTCCAAGTGAGTGCTTTCATTTCCCCGTTGTATAGCTCACGAGTTACAGCCATTTTAGGTAGAATCGCAATGCCAAGGTCAGCCATCACACATTGTTTGATTGCTTCTATACTAACAAACTCGATTTGATTGTTTGGTTCTATGCCCTGCGGCTGTATGAATTGCTCTAGAACCTCTCGATAAGAGCACCCTTTTTCTGTTAAGAGGACGGTGACGTCTCGTAAGTCGTTCGGCAAGATGTGCGGCTTCTCTGTAAGCGGGTGATCTGGAGAAGCGACGAGCACAAGCGTTTCTTCTATGAGCGTCTCTATGTTCAATTGTGCAGCAGGCTTTGAGCGGTCCATGATGAATGCAATGTCGAGAGCGCCGTTTACAATTTGCTGCCTTGCTCGTTCGTCGGAGTGGGCGGGTTTGAAAATGACTTTGACTTTTGGATAGCTTTTTTGAAAGATTTCAAGATTGGCATAAGCCGGTACGTACATTGACTCTCTTGAGCACCGACAATGATCGTTCCGGAACTTTCATCTTCGTGTAAAGCGAGTTTCGCTTCTCGATTTGTAGCGATCATCTGATCTGCGTACCGTTTAAAGGTGTGGCCTGAATCGGTGAGGTGGATGCGTTTCCCGAGTCGCTCAAATAGAGGTACGCCAAGCTCTTGTTCTAAACCTTTGATTTGTGCGGTCACATTGGATTGTGAGTATTTCAGTTTCTTCGCAGTTTGCGTCAAATTCAGGCTTTCGGCCGCTTCTTGAAACGTTGTTAATTGTTTAATATCCATACAACACCTCTAAATCGAAAATAGTAATTGATAACATCGTAATTATTCGTTTTTAATAATGGATAGTATACCGTACTATGAAGAAACAACAAAGTTTTTTTGGAGGGATTTGGATGAGAATTGCAACGATTTATGGGAGCACACGTCGTATGGGCAATACAGAGTTACTCGTGGAGTGCATGATGAAAGGGATCGATCATCGGAGTATTTATTTGTCAGACTTGAACATTCGGCCGATTATTGATCAACGGCATGACGAGGGTGGCTTTGATCCTGTGAATGACGATTTCAAAGAAATTGTTGATCTATTTTTAACGAGTGATCTGATTATTTTTGCTACGCCCTTATATTGGTACGGGATGAGCGGTCCGATGAAAAATATGATCGACCGGTTTAGCGGAGCAGTTCGGGATGAACGGTACGGAGAGGAATTGAAAACAAGTTTGCAAAAGATGGAAACAATCGTCGTCACTGTTGGGGAGATAACCCTCGGTTAAAAGCATTACCGATGATCGAGCAGTTCAACTTGGCGTTTCAATTTTTAGGTGTACAGTCATTTACTTCATATATCATCGGTCACGCCAGTAAACCCGGTGACATTCATGACGACCGAATGGCGTTGGCACAAGCCGACGTGTTGCGTGATCACCTTCAGAATCAAGCAATTGCTCGCGGCTGACCCCAATGCTTAGCATAACAATGGTAACTAGTGCGAGACGTGATCGTATGCGGGCATAAATCCCCCTATAAACTTGGAGGTGTTTATATTGAGATATTTAACAGTAATCGGCAGCTTGCTATTTGCTAGTGGTATGATGCTACTCGGTTTCATGCACGTGGCCATAGCAACGTATTCGCCTCATCTTGGGGATTATTCTGGGTCTCGTTTGCTCGCTACGCTATCGCAAATGTCTGGTACTGTTCCTTATTTTCTGAACATCGTTCTTGCATTCGGTGGAGCTGCATTGCTAGTCATTGCAGTCGTTACGAGCAAAGAAAAGGATAAATAAAGTGCTCGTAGCACCTCATCTATCCGATTTGTCGGTTTACCCTTGTTCCTTAAGCATTTTTGCGACGCTCGGGGTTGTCCCGCCGTCGACACGTAAATCTGTTCCAGTAATATATGAAGCTTGATCGCTAACTAGAAAAGTGACGGCTGAGGCAATTTCCTCAGCCTCACCAAAACGTTGCAAAGGCGTCACGTCCAGCATTTTTGCCATCATAGGTTGACCTTCTGCTTCTTGCTTGCCCATTGGCGTATTAATTGAGCCCGGTGAAACGGATACGATCCGAGCGCCTTTTTTCCCCCAAGCGAGCGCTTGGTCTTCCACAATAAGCAGTACCCCCAACTTCGATAAAGCGTAAGCACTGCCAGAATTATCTTCGGTCATTGGAAGTAGCTGCTCAACCGTATTGTCCGCTAACGGTTGCTTTAGTAACGGAGTGTACGGCCCCTCTTTTGGCGGATTGTGAGCACTCATCGATGAGATACAAACGACCGCGGTTCCTTCTTCTGCAAGTGGGTAAAAGCTGTCCAAAATGATTCCTGTGCCAACAAGGTTGACGTTAAGCATTTGCCTTGCATCACCCATTGTTGGAGAGACCCCAGCCGTATGAATGAGTGCCCGTAATTTTCCTAATGAAGCCGCGCGATCTGCCAATGCTTGTACGTCTTGACGATTCGTAATATCAACCGTTTGATAATGAACATCCGTAATCCCTTTTTCAAGTAAATGCTGTTTCGCCTCTTGCAACCGCGCTTCATTTATATCCGCTAACAAAACCGTGCCATGTGAACCAACCTGCTCAGCCGTCGCCCTTCCCATACCGCCTGTACCACCTGTAATAACGTAAACATTATTCATTCGGATAACCTCCTGTTTTTAACCAGTGAATTAAGTTCTCTAACCAAGCAATCTTATGTTCATGGTCACTGACGAGATAGCTGTCTAGAAACAAGCGTAACTCTTCAACACTGTCGATCGGGTGATTACGATATTGTGTAATTTCTTGCCAATCAGTATTTATTTTATCGATTTTCTTCTGGAGAATCGCAATCACTTGATCTGTGTCGACATGGTGGAGATTTGCCAATCCCACAATCATTCCTTGAATGTCTTCGGATTTCTCAAACAGCGAATAAATTTGTTTCGGCAATGAATGTCTTCCTTGCTCCGTAATTCGAAAAAGCTGCTTATCAGGACGATTTTCTTCCTTCACAACCTCAGTACGTGCAACGTATCCTTTTTTCTCTAATGATTCGAAGTGATAATACAATTTACTCTCCGTTATTCCGCCAAAACGATCAAGGGGAATCGGCTCGGATAGTTTTTTCTTTAACTCATATGGATATGTGTCGCTCTCCATTAACTGCCCGAGGATGAAGAGTTGAACAGACATCTGCGCACCCCCATAGAAATATAGTACTTTAATTAGAGTACTATATTTTTAGTATAATGGCAAATACGAGAAAAACGAATGTCTGATTATTTAGAATTTATTTGGGGTACGTGTAGGTATGAGAATTTCTCAGTTGAATGGAGAGGGTGTTCGAATGAGTGCCAAGGAATATGGTGTACACGTACTAAAAGCAGCGGGGGGAATTGCGCTTGGTATCCCGATCGCGTTCGGATTATTTTGGGTGCTTGACATGAACATTGACTTGTTGCAAATCGTAACGGTTGCGGTCACAATTCTCATATTATCGATGATCTTCATTCCGATTGTACCGCCGCGAACGAAAAAACGAGCGATGACAACGAAGCAAAGCGCCATTCGGTACGTACTCTTTTTTGCAATTGTCGTTGGTATGGTTATTGGAATTAGCTTTATGATTTAAGAATGCGGTGGAAATTGGTTGGGAAAACGAAGCTTTATGTGGCTGGTTTAGTGTGAAGTGCTATATAAATTGTGAGGTCTCTTTTCACATTAGCGATATTGTTACTGACGGTAATCGGAAAGCTTAACCAATCCGTGAATCCTAGCACCTGATATGGTACAATGATGCGGGCAAGAAATTAAATTGTATGAAATAGAAGTCTAAATATAGAGCACTACCGTTACGAAAGGAAAGAGATGAGTATGAAAGACAATTTCTGGCGTGAATTGCCACGACCGTTTTTCATCCTTGCGCCTATGGAAGATGTGACCGATGTTGTATTCCGTCACGTCGTGAGTGAAGCAGCAAGGCCGGATGTGTTTTTTACAGAGTTTACGAACTCTGAAAGCTACTGTCATCCGGAAGGGAAGCAAAGCGTCCGTGGACGGTTGACGTTTACTGAAGATGAGCAGCCGATGGTTGCTCATATATGGGGAGATAAGCCCGAGCTCTTTGAGCAAATGAGTATTGGCATGGCAGAAGAAGGCTTTCGTGGCATCGATTTGAATATGGGTTGCCCCGTGCAAAATGTTGCAGGTAATGGCAAAGGGAGTGGCCTCATTCGTCGGCCGGATGTAGTGGCTGAACTTATTCAAGCAGCGAAAGCAGGAGGCTTCCAGTCAGTGTGAAAACTCGGCTCGGATACACGTATGTCGACGAATGGCGGGACTGGCTAACCCACGTCCTAAAACAAGACATTGCGAACTTATCCATTCATTTACGAACAAAGAAAGAAATGAGTAAAGTAGAGGCACATTGGGAGCTCATCCCTGAGATTAAGAAGCTTCGTGATGAGATTGCTCCAGACACGTTACTCACCATTAACGGAGATATTCCGAATCGACAAGTCGGATTAGAACTCGTTGAAAAATACGGTGTAGATGGTGTCATGATTGGTCGTGGCATCTTCACAAACCCATTTGCGTTCGAAAAAGAACCGAGAGAGCATACGAGCGAAGAATTGCTCGACCTGTTGCGTCTGCAACTCGACTTGCACGACAAATATCATCAAGTCGAATCACGAGCGTTCAAGCCGCTGCATCGCTTCTTCAAAATATACGTGCGTGATTTCCGTGGTGCCAGCGATTTGCGTAACCAACTCATGAACTCCAACTCAACCGACGAAGTACGCTCGCTCCTGGATGCGTTCCAAGCAGAAGCGGCAGAGACGGTATAGAACTCCTATACAGGCCATAGTGCCTTTTAGGAGTTTTTTTGTTTTGAACAATATTCGATGAGGATCGATACTCGTTATTCGTGCATGGATACGTCAAAAGTTCCGATTAAGGACAGATAAACCCAAAAATTGGAAACCTATATACTTAAAGCACCTGGCAACATCCTCTACCATTCTTTTAGTATATAAAAATCTGATAGTTCATTAAATTCTCGAGAAAAACGTGATACGATAAATAGGACTGTCACCGTAGAGAGGAGAACATCCATTGACTGTACTCGTAATTCAACCGAGCAACATTTCTCCGTTAGGCGATTTAGAAACGTATATAGTCGAAGGGGAAATTCCTTATAAGTCCATTCAAATTGAGCGAGGGGATGCGCTGCCAACGAGTGATGCCGGGTTTACAGCGCTCATCGTTCTAGGGGGAGAGATGAGTGTTAACGATGCAGCTCTCTATCCATTTATAGAAAGCACCGAACAGCTAATACGAATGTTTCATGAAAAAAGCAAACCTATTCTAGGTATATGTTTGGGTGGACAAATGATTGCTAGTGCTTTCTCGGCTGCGATTACCCGTATGCCAACAAAGGAATTTGGATTAACGTTGATACATAAAGCTTCAATTGCGCAATCAGATCCGTTATTTTTTGATTTGCCGAAACGAATGAAGTTATGCAATATCATGAAGATGTATTTTCCCTACCAACAGAGGCTGTGCAGCTCTGTAGCGGAGATGTATGTGAACAACAAGCTTTTCGAATTGGCAGCAACACGTATGCGTTGCAATTTCATCCAGAAGTGAATGCCCGTATTGCTAGTGAGTGGGTCGAACATTTTGGACAGCAAAACCCGCGTGTAGAAAAAATTGATGAGAGTGAACTAGAAGAGGCACAAAGCTGGCTGCACATTTGTTTCGCCGTTGGCTAACACTCGTTTAGATAGGAGGTTCCTATGAAGCACGAACCAAGAGCGGTCTTCGATCGACTCGCAACCACGTATCAATCTGACATTGATCAAACGAGTCCGTATAATGCTCTTTATGAGCGACCGGCGATGATGGCAGCACTCCCGAACTGCCTTAAAGGCAAACGTGTACTCGATGCCGGGTGTTCAGCTGGATGGTACGCGTCTCAGTTGACGGACCTTGGAGCGGTTGTGACCGGCATTGATGTGAGCCCTGAGATGGTGAGCGCTGCCGAAGAACGTGTAGGTGGCGTTACGTTTCTTTGTCATGACCTTAAAGAAGAGCTCCCGTTTCTTGATCATACATTCGACATCATTATCAGTTCATTGACTCTTCATTATGTGGAAGAGTGGACGCCGACGTTTTCTGAATTTCAACGAATCTTAAAACCGAGCGGCACGCTCATATTTTCTGTTCACCATCCGTTTATGGACTTTACGAAGTTCGAGAGCATGAATTATTTTGATACGACGCTCTTAACAGACACGTGGGAAAAGCCGTCGATTACGGTTGATGTCAGCTTTTATCGCAGACCAATGCAACAGATCATTCACCATACGACGCAGTTTTTTCGATTAGAGTCACTTATTGAACCTCAACCGTTAGAAGAAATGAAAGAAACGCATGAACGTGCGTACCAATATTTGAACACCCATCCACATTTTCTTATTGTGAAAGCAAGAACTTCGTTTTAAAAAGGAGAGCACAATGAAAAAAATTAAAAGAGGGTATGGACTGAGTCATGACGGGTATATCGTGAGTGATGTATCAAAACAGTATATTTCATCTCGCTACGAGGGTTGTATAGAAGATTCAGTTCAGCGGTTGTCCAAGCAATTCAAAGAGCAAGTACACAGCATTTACGTGTATGGAAGCGTGGCGAGAGGGGATGCAATACCCGTCACATCTGACCTTGATCTTATCGTAGTGTTTACTAGAGCACTTACCGAAAAAGAGAACGAACATCTGAGGAAGTTAGAGAAACAGTTGTCCGATGATTACAAGCAGCTCGTTCGTGATATAGGGTTTTCCCTTGCGCAATATGATGAAGTGATGGACCCATCTACGTACGAAGAACAAGCCTTTCTTAAAGAAATGAGTGTCAATGTGTATGGCGACGACCTCGGGGATCATTTTGGGCCGTATGCGCTTACGCCAGAACTGGCCATACGTTTTAATGGGGATATCGGGGCATCACTCCAACGTGTGAAGAACAGGCTAAATACCGCTTCAAAACAGGAATTGCCAGGTGTTGTGCAAAGCTTTTCGAAGAAACTAATACGCACATACTATTCCATGATTAAAGCTCGTTCTCAAATCTGGACAACAAAAATACATGAACAAGCCGAGGTCGTCATCACCTATTTGCCAGAGAAACAGTCGACCCTCGATACGCTCCTCCAATGGGTAGACACACCGCCGCAAAACATTGATGAGGTGCGGCAGTTTTTGATAACGGAAGGAGAGTGGCTGGAGGAACATTTTCACGAAGAAGCATCGAAATACTAGTTTGTATCATTTGTATAATTTCAAGAAAATTAAAAAATTCATAGGTGGTGAATTCCATGCAAACGTTAAATGAGCGCTTTAGACATTTCGTCGAGAGAGAATTCCATCATCATCCGTTTTTCTATTATGCGTTTCTAGTCATTATCACGCTAGTTTTACTAGGGATAATTATTGAGTTGTTCACCCCTTACGCGCAGTTTGTCGCTTATATTGTCATTCTGGTTTCAATCACCTATTGCATAATTGCCGTTTTCCAGATAATCAAGTTAAAGCGTCAAGGAGGAATCCCTAAACGGGTAATCAAAGGAAACGTCATACTCATCATCATTATGGGTGCATGCCTCACTTATACGATTATGAGAGTATTATAGTTCGAAACGGGAGGTCTACAATGATTTCGTTTGGATTAGGATTGTTCCTATCAGCCGTCATTTATCTGTCCTATATTTATTTTCAACAAATCGAGTGGCTCATCGTGCCACTCGGTGTAATGGGTATCGGTGGCATCATGTTAGGCGGCATTATCTCGGGTGCTTTCCAAGTAAAAGCGGCGCCGGGGGAGAGTTTCACCCGTGAAGCAACGAGTGAGCGAAACCTTAAAACAAATTGGTCTACACGCGTATTTCTCTTTAGCTTACCAAGTTTTGTTGCGCTCATCTTAAGTATGATCGGGCAATTTTAAAGTTTCGTTCTTGTTGCTCAATATACCCATATGGGGTATATTGATTTAAAGAGGTGATGAACATGAAAGAAATCAACGTCGTAATTTTGCTGTTTGATGATGTGGATGCTTTAGATTTTGCGGGTCCCTATGAAGTGTTTAATTTATCGACCTATGCTGAAGCCGATGTGGAGAAACTTTTCACGAATCGCTTAAAACGTAAGCCTTTCCGAGTGCGCACGGTATCAAAAGATGGAGCAGCCATTGCAGTCCACAATGGATTAAACGTCACGCCTGACTTTTCTTTCACTACGTGCCCAGATTTTGATCTTCTAATCGTACCTGGAGGCCCATTAAAAGCGATTCAACGTGGGTTAGCCGATGAAGAGACCGTCGATTGGATTGCCAGCCATAAAGAGAAGACAGTAGCCTCTGTTTGTACGGGCGCTTTCTTTTTGGCAAAGGCAGGATTGTTAGAAGGCCGAAGTGCGACAACAAACCGTGTCGCAACAAAATGGCTCGAGCAAATGTTTCCAAATGTGCAAGTAAAAACAGGTGTCCGCTATGTTGATGAAGGATCGGTCGTCACGAGCGGGGGTGTTTCTTCGGGCATTCATATGAGCTTGCACCTTGTCCGCACACTATTCGATGAGGAGATGGCCAATCGTTCGGCACAAACCATTGAGTTTGAGTGGAAAGGCTAGAAGGGGCAGTCTACCCGCTTTTAGCTCTAGTGAGTCCCATTGTGGTACATACGATCAGTAAAGCGACCCACAGTTGTGGGTCGCTTATATCACGTTGCGGGAAACTCAACGATAATTCGCTGTGATTTGCCCGCGTGAAGCCTGTCAAAACCTTCATTGATATCTTCGAGTGCAATCTTCTCGCCAATGAGTTGGTCGACAGGTAATTTGCCTTGTTTAAACAAAGAAATATACCTCGGAATATCTCGGTAGGTACGCAGCTTCCTAAGTACGATCCTTTAATCGTCCGCTCTTCGGCAGTTAAAACGACTTGCGGGAACGAGAATTCATCTTTAGGATCTGGCAAGCCACTTGTAATCGTCGTACCGCCGCGCCGAGTGATGTTGTACGCCGTTTTCATTGCAGGCACAACACCGGCAGTCTCAAAGGCATAATGGACGCCGCCAGCGGTATCGGCTTTGATCTGCTCTACCACATCATCGTCGGAAGCGTTGTATACGGCGGTGGCGCCTAGCTCTTTTGCATGTGCGAGTTTCTCCTCGTTCAAGTCAACAGCGATGATGCTTTTTGCGCCTGCTAATACCGAGCCGAGCACCGCATTCATTCCGATTCCACCTAGCCCAACGACGGCGACATCTGTGCCTGGCTTGACTGCCGCTGTGTTGATGACAGCGCCAAGGCCAGTAATGACGGCACATCCGAACAGGGCGGCTTGGTCAAAAGGAAGGTCGGGGTCGATCTTGATTGCCGAATTGGTGGACACGATACTGTATTCGGAGAATCCGGAAATGCCAATATGCGAATACACATCGGTGCCGTCTTCTTTTTGGATGCGTGTGCCACCGGAGAACATTTCACCGGCGTTATTGGATGCAGCGCCAGGTTCACAAAGTGCTGGTCGCCCCTCTTTACACGGAAGGCATTGTCCGCAACTTGGGACGAACGCGCATACGACGTGATCTCCAACGTCAAAACCAGTAACGTTTTCCCCAACTTCTGTGACGACACCGGCAGCTTCGTGACCGAGAACCATCGGCGTTTGCCGCTTGCGGCTGCCGTTAATGACAGATAGGTCGGAATGGCAAAGACCGGCGGCGCGCACTTGAATTAACAGTTCGTTTGGACCGGGGCTCGCCAGTGTAACGGTCTCAATCTTTAGCGGCTCTGACTTGACGTATGGCATATCGTAACCGCTTTCATACAACACGGCGGCTTTAGACTTGACCATAAATGAATCCTCCTTATTCATAGTAGCCATCGGTTGATTTGCGGAATGCTTCAAATTGATTGGCGTCATGTCCGTACCAAATATCGGCACCACGATCTTTAGCTAGCGCTTTAATGTAATTTGCCGTCTTTTGCCAACCGATGCTGTCATAAATAATGCCTGGTGGGCGTAAGGGTGGTCCAGCACTGTCTTTTGTATATAATGCGTCAGATGCCAATATGATGGTGCCTTTCTCTTCGAGCTCTACTTGCAAGCCGAGCATTCCCCAGGCATGTCCACTACCGAAGTTTAACACTTCAACACCTTCTGCTAGTTTGATTGATGCTTTGTCGGGTTCGATTGGCTCCCACATGAGACCATTTTTCATCCAAGCATCGATGTCATCCCATATATAAGCTCCTGAGCTTTCTCGATGAGCATAAACGTTTAGCGCTCCGTTCAATTCGTCTCGATGCACGATGATTTTCGCGCGTGTAAACAACTCCAAGCAGCCAGCATGATCCATATGCAAATGCGAACATACGACAAACGAGATGTCTTCCGGTCGCACACCTAACTGCTCTAAACGATGAGGTAAATAGCATTCTTCAGGTTGATCTAAAGGAAAGCCGACTTGAACAGCATCAGGCCAACGACCTTCTGAACCCATTGAATCAGGGTTGCATGCCGTATCGAATAGAATTTTTCCTTCGGGATGATCAATCAACACCGTATAAATCGGGAACTTCACCATTTCATTCGGCTTGCTAGGTTCAGCGTTTGTTGCTTGATTACTGCCGGCAATTAATAGATTGGCATCCATGGACAATCGTCCGTTATCCATTACGTAAAGCTTCGGTCTTGCCTTATGATAGTTCAAAACGACCCCTCCATTTTCGAAATAGTGTAATAAATATCTTGCAATTATAACTATTACGCTCATTTCGATTGTTGTCAAGCAATGCAGTTACGTGGATTGAATCATTTTTTCAAGGCGGAGCATGGCAAAAACGCCGAGCAAAGGACCGATCGAGATGATTAAGAACACCGCTCCCCAGCCAATTACAGGAACGAATACAGAGACAAGATAAATGGATACTGCTGTTAGTAAAAAGCCAACGCCTAGTTGCATCGTTAAAGCAGTGCCGACGTATTCGGGGCTAGCATAATCAGATACGAGAGCAGAGAATTGTCCAGAATCAGCAATAATCGATGCGCCCCAAATGATCGCAACGAAAGCTGTAAGGAAAGGGTGCTGTTGAAATGTTAAGCCAATTAGAATGGCACAAATACCGCTCGTAGTCATCGCAATAATGGTAAACCGTACCTTACCCATTCTCTCCGCCCAAACGCCGCCAAGAAAGCTTCCAACCCCACCAAATACACCAATGGCAACAAAGGCGATTAAATAACTATAAGATGAGTCGGAATTGGTGAAGCTTGCCATTAGAAAAAACGGAAGCCACGTCCACATGGCGTACAGCTCCCACATATGAAACCAGTAGCCGTAGTTGGCATACATAACTTTGCGGTTTCTTACTACATAGTGGATATTACGAAACGAAAACTTCGAAGACGAAGCTTGTGCCTCTTTCGTTGGAAGTAATACAAAAAGTGCCAAACCAGCAATGATCGCAAGAACAGAACTTATCAAAATCGTCGTTTGCCAGAGTAAATTCGTTTGAAAGCCGAGCAACAAGTAAGGTAGGGCAGAACCGAGTGTTAACCCGGCGATCAAAATTCCAATGCTTATACTTCGAAAGCTTTGGAACCATAAAGAGACGAGTTTAATCGCAATCGGGTAGACTCCTGCGAGCACGAAGCCGGTGAGAAAGCGCAACACGAGTGCAAGCTCGAGCGTAGAGCTGAATATGAGCAGTCCATTAAAAACACCTGCGGCAAGGCTCGCTACCATAAAAATTCGTTTCGGATTGTAACGATCAGCAAAACCGAGTAGTGCTGAAACGATCGCTCCACATGCAAAACCGAGCTGCACAGAAACGGTCACAACCCAACCTTGGTCCACCGATAATCCCCATTCTTCTTGAAGGCTCGGCAAGACGGCAGAAGCGCTGAACCAAACACTTAACGCACACAATTGCGCAACAACGATAACAGTTAGAGCTACCCAGCGGTTATGCATGATGTTCATACCTCCGTGTCTAGTCAATACAATGATTGTATCATGAATCAGAATTTTTCAATAAATGCAAAGCTTTATCTGGGATGTTTGAATTGTACAGATCAATGGTACGATAAGGTAGTACTGATTTTTAAACATAGGAAAGCAGGGAAACTCATCATGATTCGAAAATCATCCAGAGATGACGCAGAACAAGTCGCACGCCTTGTCGATGTAGTGTTTGAGCCACATATTCGGCGGTGGACAGGTAATGCAGAACAAGAAGAACGCCTCCAGTTAATTCGCCACTTTTTCAAAAGCGAAGCCAATGCCTTTAGCTATCAATGTACCGATGTGTATGAGAATAACGGGCGTGTCGAAGGAATCGTCGTTCATTATCCAGGTGAACAAGATGAAGTCCTTTTCAAACCAGTCATGGAATATGTTAAGGCGCATTATCCAAGTGGTAAGACCGATCCTCCCGATAAAGAAGAACCGAGTCCAGAGTATTATATCGGCCTCTTATCCGTCAGTGCCGAGGCGCGTGGACAAGGGTTAGGTACAAAATTAATTGAACATGCAGAAAGAGAAGCGTTAAAAACAACAAACAGCACCGCGCTGTCTGTAAGAGAAGACAATGGTCAAGCAGAGAAATTATATAAGCAACTAGGTTATCATTACAAAAAGACGCATAAATCAGATGAACTCGTCTATGACTATCTCATTAAAAATCTCGGACGCCCACAGTAAAGCTTCCGCTCTAATGTGGGGATTTTAGACACCTGTCATCCGAAAACCTACCCAAATTCAACATAAGTACGTCAATGTTGGAACTTACGGTTTCTACGTGGGGATAAGCAAGGGGAATTGTCTCTTTTGTTAGTGAAATTCCCACGTAGAGTGTGTTATGTGGCGATTTCATTTGTCAAAATACAAACGTGCGCAACTCCAAAAAAACCGCCGAGCATACCGTATGCTCGGCGGTTTTTTATAACTTACTTCACAGCTGCAACATTTTCTGTCGCTTTTCTGACTGTCACATCATAGCGGTCAGCGTCCATAATCTTCACCCAAGCTTGAACGAAGTCATTGACGAATTTCTCTTTATTGTCCGCCTGTGCGTACACTTCTGAAAGTGCGCGAAGCACAGAGTTTGAACCGAAGACGAGGTCTACTCTCGTTGCAGTACGAACGATGTCGCCTGTTTTGCGGTTGCGACCTTCATATAGGTTGTGGTCAACTGGCTTCCATTCAATGTTCATATCCAACAAGTTTGTAAAGAAATCTGTTGAAAGTGTACCGACAGAATCTGTGAACACTCCGTGGTCGGTATCATCGTAGTTGGCGCCAAGAACACGTAACCCGCCGATGAGGACGGTCATTTCTGGAGCAGTAAGTGTTAATAGTTGAGCTTTGTCGATGAGAAGTTCCTCAGGACTTACGCTATATTGCTTCTTCTGGTAGTTTCTAAAGCCGTCTGCAAATGGCTCCAATACTTCGAAGTTCTCCACGTCAGTTTGCTCTTGAGTCGCATCTCCGCGTCCTGGTGTGAACGGTACGCGAATATTAACGCCAGCATCTTTCGCTGCTTTCTCAACAGCAGCTGAACCACCGAGTACAATCAGGTCAGCAAGGCTCACTTTCTTGTCGAGCTTACTTTGCACACCTTCAAGTACAGAAAGAACTTTATCGAGTTTTTCTGGTTCGTTGACTTCCCAGTCTTTTTGAGGAGCGAGACGAATTCTTGCACCGTTAGCTCCACCACGCATATCAGAGCCGCGGAACGTGCTTGCTGATGCCCAAGCCGTTGTCACGAGCTCACTAATTGTGAGGCCTGAATCGAGAAGCGTCGCTTTTAGCTGATCGATTTCTTGCTCGCTTAGTTCGTAATCAACGGCTGGAATTGGATCTTGCCAAATAAACTCTTCTTTTGGTGCTTCAGGACCTAGATAACGATCTCTTGGTCCCATGTCACGGTGAAGAAGCTTGAACCATGCACTCGCAAATGCATCCGCAAATTCCTCAGGGTTACTGTGGAAACGGCGAGAAATCTTCTCGAAGTCTGGGTCCATGCGCATCGCCATATCAGCAGTTGTCATCATCGTCGGTACGCGTTTTGAGCTGTCTGCAGCACCAGGAGCCATGTCTTCTTCTTTCTGATCAACGGCTTCCCATTGGTAAGCGCCTGCAGGGCTTTTCGTTAGTTCCCATTCGTAACCGAAAAGTAGGTCAAAATACGTCATATCCCACTTCGTTGGTGTTGGCGTCCATGCACCTTCGATGCCACTTGTAATCGTGTACGGACCATTTCCTGATTCGTAACTGTTTGCCCAGCCTAAGCCAAGAGCTTCCATCGGCGCAGCCTCTGGATCGTCAGCGACATGCTTGTCTGCATCTCCGGCACCGTGAGATTTTCCGAACGTATGCCCACCCGCGGTAAGCGCAACGGTCTCTTCATCTGTCATTCCCATGCGGCGGAATGTGTCGCGAATATCTCGTCCGCTTCCAAGGGGATCAGGTTCACCGTCTGGACCTTCAGGGTTTACGTAGATAAGCCCCATTTGCACGGCAGCAAGAGGATTCTCAAGCTCGCGATCTCCGTGGTAACGGTCATTGCCTAGCCACTCCGTTTCAGGTCCCCAGTTCACATCTTCTTCTGGATGCCAAATGTCTGGACGACCGCCAGCGAATCCAACGGTTTTTCCACCCATCGATTCAATGGCTACATTTCCTGTGAGTACGAGAAGGTCAGACCAAGAGATTTTGTTGCCGTACTTTTGTTTAATTGGCCAAAGCAAACGACGCGCTTTATCCAAGTTACCGTTATCTGGCCAGCTATTTAATGGAGCAAAACGTTGAGAACCAGTCGCTCCTCCACCACGGCCGTCAAATGTACGGTACGTACCTGCAGCGTGCCAAGACATACGAATAAAGAACGGGCCATAATGACCATAATCTGCAGGCCACCAGTCTTGGCTATCTGTCATTAAGTTTTCGAGGTCTTTTTTCAGCGCGAAATAGTCAAGCTTTTGAAATTCCTCTGTATAATCAAAGTCTTCATCCATCGGGTTTGACTTCGTATCGTGTTGCTGAAGAATGTTAAGATTGAGTGCGTTTGGCCACCAATCCTTATTTTGAGTTCCAGTTGTTGACGGGTTGGTCGTGCTCCCGTGTGTCACTGGGCACTTACCAGTATTGCTATTTGCATCCATGTAAAAATTCCCCTCTCTTTTGTTTGGAATAAGTATGAAATTTTGAAATGGAAATAACGATTCTCACATTATAATTATAATAAACTGAGAGCATAATGAAAAGCAATATGCATGTTTTGTAAAAAAGAGTTTTAACTTAGAGCTATTAATTGAAGCGTCAGGCAGGTCGTTTTATGCTCGGTTAATGGTTAACATAGAGGTTCATTCAGCGTTGCCGAGCTGTTCAGAAATGGATTGAAAAAGCACGTTCTCACTCACAATTTCATAGTTCCTGTTCTCTAAACTGATCTCTGCTTCCGACACGAGTAATAAATACGTTTGACCGGTATCATAGCTTACGATCGTTAAGCTGTACGTAACATCTGTTGGAGGGGCGCTCGCTTGAACCATTTCCATAGAACTGGATGGTTGAAAAAAACGGGTGACATTCTCACTACCTTCAATCTGAACGGTGATGGGGTCTGTGTCATGCAATTCGTACATGCTAACCGATGTAAATTGCTCTGTTGTAATCGTTTCATTTAATTCCTCACCAAACGTCGTCGTTCTTGGAAATAAGAAAAAAAGGGCGATGCCTATTATGAGCACAAGTGTCCCAATGACAAGCCATCGGACCTTCATTAACGAGCCCTCCTCGTAAAGGTAGAAAAATAAGAACAATTTGAATTTATTGTAACATACCGTTTCTGTAGTCGAACAGTCGCAAGCGAACCTAATACCCATCATATAAATGCATGGTGGGTGTAAGTTCGCTTGCCTATACTGATCACGAGGTCACAATAACATCATGAGCAAAATGATTGCACCAGCAATCAACACGCCGCCGGCAATACCTCGAATGAGCAACCGACGCCACGCATGAAAATCGGAAAGATAAAAATAACCATAATCGCTATGACAAGTATTGTTACAATGTCCATCTGTGTCACTCCTTGGAAGCATCTCTGTATGGTATAGCTTCCCCATTTTAGAGGATGTGAAACGAAATGTCATGTTGCAAGTTGTCAAAAAATGCTGTCGCATCATTTCCCGGGAAATGAAACCTTTTAAATCTCAATCATGTACAAAGGTTGATAAATGTATGCACTAGACCGAGCATAAATGGATAGAATTTTAGAGCTTGGAGTGAGAATAATTGGCTAAATACGTTGAATTGGCGTACCCGATTTATGAAGGAATGCCGGTCTACCCGGGTTTGCCACAAACAGAGGTGGACGAAAGAGAACGGATTGCGAACGGAGACCCATGGAATGGAAGTGTACTGAAAATGTACTTGCATGCGGGCACTCATGTGGACGCACCTTTTCACCATGATTCTAACGATCGTGGTATTGATCAAGTACCGATTGAAGACTTTATTTATGAATCTCCATTGCTGCTTGATGTTGAACTCGGGGAAAATGAATACATTACTGTAGATATGTTAAAAGCAGCAGGGGAGCAGTTGGAGAGGTCAGATATGTTGATCTTTAATACTGGATATTGGAAATACTGCAATGAGGATTTCGTAAAGTACTCGAATGGATTCCCTGCGCTATCTGTCGAGGCGACACAATTTATCAGGACGTCACTACCTGTGTGCAAAGGCCGTTGCAATTGATACGATTAGCATCGAGAACATGTCCGATGCACCAGAAAATCACTTTGCTGTGCACAACGCGCTGCTTACAAAGCGGGATTTCAGCGAACGTTCCTTACTCATCCATGAAGATATAAACCCCGCACCCCTCATCGGCGAGAAACTTAGGTATGCATTTGCAGCACCGCTCCGCATTCGCGGTATGGATGCGTCACTCGTAAACGTAATCGTTGAAGTGGAAAGTTAAAATGCAAAGGCCGTTGCAATTTAATAACACGAATATCACGGACTTGTCAGAACTGACCGGTGTGACGTGCATGGGTGTTGAATAGGTGCACCCACGTGTCGGAAGCGTGCACGTGGGTGTCGAATAGGTGCACACCCGTGTCGGAAGCGTGCACCTCCGAGTGTCTAATCACCCCTCCTACGGTCACCACCTGGCGCAAGCATGTGATGACCTGTCACGTATGTGACAATCCAGCCCTCAAACCGGGCACTTTCGGCCCTCAACGGTCACATATATCGCGATTTGTGACCGTTGACTCCGTTTATGTGCGCATCCACGTTAAAAATGATGATTTTTCTTTCCCAAGTGTCACAAATAAGAACTTATGGGGCATTTGGGCTTCTTTTTCTACACCCTAGCTAGTAAACAGAAAAGCGACATGTGTCTCCCTTATCCTCTGGAGTGCATAGAAAACACGGTGGTCGACCTTTGGCCACCGCTGAAAATCGTGAAAAATGTCCTATACAAGTTGAACGAAAGAATTTCCTCAAGAACAAGTGGTAAGCCTGGTAAAGTGGAAACTGTTCTCGAGTTGCGGCCGAACTGTTCTCAAGTTGGGGGGAATCGCGGGAAAAGCGGTCGATTCTTATAAACTTGGGAACAGATTACTGGGTCACCTGTATAACCCCGGCCAGAAGTACCCACAACACGTCGCGCGAGCCGCGCCGAACCGATCAGGGATTCTACCTTTACTCATCATCTTCTTGTTTTTGTTTCTTCTTGTGAGCCAAGAAGAAGTAAAGAAACGCAAGGCCTACAGAAATGACAAGCATAAGGAGAAGTGGCCAAGTGTCTACAAGAAGTTCCGGTCGGTCCATATGAACGGTTGCTCTCATGCCAAAGACCGAGTACGTCATCGGAAGAAGATGGTGCACCCATTGGAACGGAGCAGGAACCAATTCAACAGGGAATGAACCACCGCTACCACCGAGTTGAATAATTAAAAGAATGATGCCGATAAATCGCCCGGGGTTGTCGAGTGCGGCAACGAGCAGGAAGATGATGGCCATAAAACTGAGGCTAGAAAACCAGAGAAATAGGCTGAACCACACCGGATTTGAGATCGTTAGATCGAGCATTAAGAATACGGCGGCAAGCAACGCGGCCGATTGAACGGTAGCTACGGTCCAAACAACACCGAGCTTTCCTGAAAACCAACGCCAACTCGTTTGGTGGTCCGCTAGTGCGGTGCGAAAAGGATAAATAATTGATAGTGTCAAACCGCCAACGTATAACGCAAGCGATAAGAAATACGGGGCTAGCCCTTCCCCGTACGTGTATTCATTTAAAGGCTCTTCAGATGCTGACTGTACAGGTGAGTGAAACAAGGCTTGCTGCTCTTCATTCAGCTGGTTGTCGAGCAGTGTGTCACTAAGCGTGATGAGATTTTCATATAATTCACGTGCACCGTCATCTAAATCAAGAATGCCTTCGCGAATCTCGTCACTACCGGTGTACGCACTCTGCACACCTGCGTGGAGTTCGGACGCCCCGTCATCAAGCTGCTCCATACCGTCATTTAGGTCTGAAATTGCGTACGCTGCTTTAGAAAATGTGTCTTCAATCGTACGGACAAGGTCATCGGTTTGTTGGAGAGCGGATTGCAAATTGTAAAGAGTGGTCGTTAAATCTTCTACCGTTTCAAATTCATCAAAACCGCCTGTGCCTAACCCGTCTGGCAATGAAGACGCCAAAGCATCGAAACTCGCATTCACGTCAGCAATCCATTGTTCAATTTCAGCTCTGCCTTCAGAGAGCGTCGATGAGGCATCGGCATACATTTGCTCAACATCTGTTGTAAGTGTATCGACACGATCCGTGCGTTCCTCCAATTCATTGGATAACGATTGCAAGGAAGCGTGAACACCTTCCAATTCCTCACATACCGCCTGCTCTTCGCACGCGTCAAGTCGATCCTGGATCGATTGAAGCTGCTCATCGACCGTATCACCAACAAGCTGTACACTCTCGTTCACATCCTCGACTTGTTGAAGCACCTCTGCCGCAGTTTCAATGGAACTTTGACTACTTTCCAGCTGTTCTTCCCATTCATTCCACGTCTGTTGAGCGTCACTAAGTGTGCTTCTCGTTTCTTGCCACGTCGTTTCAAGATCAGCAATCGCGCGTACCACATCGTTGAACGACTCGCTTTCCAAATAACCGATCGCTTGTGCGGTCTCTCGTTCCAACTCATCCAGTCGATTGCCAATCTGGTCCACTTCCTCGCTCGACTCATACCGCTCAATCAGCCTGTTTACCTCTTGGTGAAGCTGTGAAACGCCGGCTGACGCTTCGTGTAGCCCTGTTTCCAAATCTTCTGATCCTGACTCCAAGTCATCCAGCCCACTTACGAGCGTTTCCATATTTTCAAAAGCCCGCGTCGTACCGTCAGCTATCTCTTCTGCGCCGTCTCGCAAGTCAGCAACCGCTTCTGTTAGCGTACTGTACGCGTCATCAGCAACATCTACATACGTTTCCGTCAGTGTACGCTGGAGCTCTTGCTCCATCTCATCGACCGCTCCCGAACCGAGTTGCCCACCGACAAAACTCATGTCCTCGTTAATGTTGTAGTGGATCACCCTTGTTCAGGCGTTTCATCACGAATGCTCGTCACATTTTTAGAGAAATCAGTAGGGATGTGAACGTAAAAATAATAGTCAAAATCCTGAAGTCCACGTTCCGCATGCTGGGCATCGGTCACTTCCCATTGGAAATCTTCATTCTCCAGTAGCGTATCGACAAATTCTTCTCCTGCATTTACATGTTCCTCATCAATCTGTGCCCCCGCATCCTCATTCACGATCGCAACAGGCAAATTCTCGATCTCCCCGTATGTCCCAAAACGCCCACAATAACAGCGCCCCGTATAATACGGGAATGACCATGATGCCAAGAATTCCAATACTCATCTTTTTATCCGAAAGAATGGCTCGCCATTCATCTATATATCCTCGCAATTTCCTTCCTCCTAAAACCAAATGACCGTATTGTTAATATGGTCATTTTATTGTAAAAAAGAAACATCGCTACGCTTATAGGATTGCGATGCCGTCAAAAATATGGTTTCGAAATACGTTATACAATTCTTGTTCTGTAAGGGGTGTTTCTTTTTGCTCCCAATCGACGATAAACGCCATATACAATTTATAAATTGTAAACGCCGTAATCTTCGCGTCAGCAATGCGAAGCCGCCCTTTTTCTGCGCCGCGTTCAACCGCTTGTTCTAGCGTCGATAAAATGAATTGTTCGACACGAGCAATGGCTTGAACCGCTTCGTGTGTTCCGTAAATGTTTACTTCTTCTGTCAGTTGCGCCAACAATTTATGTTCTTTGCGATATTGCATCACGCCATAGAGCGCTTTGTGTAACGTATGAAGAGTCGGACCATCGTGCTGTAATACACTGTCAAACAGGTCTTTCAAGTCAGCAAGTAAGTCGTCCATGACCGCTTCAAACAGCTCTTCTTTGTTTTTGAATTCCGTGTAAATCGTACCTTTGCCGACGTGCGCGACTTTCGCAACATGTGCGACCGTAGACCCTTTGTATCCAAATAGAGAAAATGCGTGTTTCGCCGCCTCTTTAATGGATTGACGTTTATTTGCAATCACAGACCGCCACTTCTTTCCGTCTAAAAATGACCAAAATAATAAAATGGTCAATTAAGTGTATCATGACAGCTGAAGACGTGCAAAGGTTTCTTTCAATCGTAAAGCATTGTATGATGAATATATCGGAATTATTAGAACAATAGAACGATACATACAGGAGGAACGACCTGATGAAGCGAATTGGTTTGCCCGTATTGCTCATGTTGCTCGTCGCATGTGGAGATTCGGTATCTGGAGATACTGTGGAAGTGCGTGAGCAAACAGACGATGAGAAGCAATTTATGCCGCTTATTCTTGACGGCTATGCGTTTTTTGCTGGGGAAGATCTTCATGAGGATATTACGGAAATGGAAGTATCCTATGAAGTGTACGTAGAAGGGGAGCAAGTGGATGAAAGCACTGTCTCAACAGGAATTAGGGAGAACCCATTCGAACTTGAAGACCTCATGATTGGTTACAACACGACAACAGTAGGGGATGAGCAAGAGGTTGAATTGATGATCCGATGGTTAGAAGATGGTCGCTATGGTATGTCTTCAATTAATTCATCGATGGAACAACCGTTTGACACGGAGCAAGGGCTGTCGACCGTATACGCCCCAGAGATTAAACAGACGGGAGAGAAAAGTCCACTGTTCGCTAGGTTTGATTCTAGCCAAGTCGTAGGTGGATGGTATGAGGAAGAACACATTCAAAGCCTTATCCAACAAAATGATTATGTGTTTATTGTGTATGTGTCATTAAAGCAAACGGACATTAATGAGCAATGATTCACATTCACGGGCAAGTAATAGATGAAGAGACGAGATGTGTTCATTACGACGGGCCAACAGATATTATTGCAATAAAATTTGCATGTTGTGGTCGGTATTATCCGTGTATACATTGTCACGAAGAGAGTGAGTCGCACCGGCGTCGCACGTGGGCAACAAACGAACGCGATGAACGTGCCATTTATTGTGGGGCATGTAAATCCGAGCATACGATTCAAACGTATATGAACCATACCCATTGCCCACGGTGTTCGTCGTTATGGAATGAAAACTGTAAATATCACCATACTATTATTTTGAGGAGGACCATACGTGAAAGTCATTCGAAGAGACAACCATGCTGCAGGTCGTCCAAAAATGGTAAAGCCGTACGTGATAAGCGGATTTGATGAGCCAGCCGAGCCGTTCGGGCGAGGGGGTGAAGATGCTCAACGGGCAACCGGTTACCTAGCGGTCGTAAGGCGTATCGACGCAAAGCACATTTCCGAGAATGCCTTCGGAAAAGAACAACGCGAAGAGACAATAACCTTTGTTTGGTTGGACGAGGAGAAAAACGAATGGGATCAGGACCTACTTTTATGAACCCGTGGCGAATGCTCGTCTGGTTATTTATCGGTCAAATCTTAATTGCATTTATCGGGAGAAGTGTCTCACCCCTCGGTGTATTCATTGGCGATTCCCTTCACTTAACGAATGCCCAGATTGGCATGCTCCCAGCGGCGCTGTTCTTCGGTCAATTTGTTGCTTCGATTCCTTTCGGAATACTCGTTGACCGTGTAGGGACAAAGAGGCTGATCCTTGTTCTTAGTCTTACACTTGGCATTAGCTTCATGCTCGTATCGGTCACGTTTCATTTCATATTACTTCTCGCCTTTATGGCAATTGGTGGAATTGGTTACGGAGCGTATCACCCCGTTTCGACCCGAGGGATCCTCGACTGGTTTGAAACGACCAATCGCGGCACAGCATGGGCATTAAGCAAATGGGCGTGACCGCCGGTTCTGCACTCGCTGCATTCCTGCTCGTCCCGCTTTCTGATCAGTTCGGGTGGCGACCGGTGCTGTTCATTTCTGCCGCAGTTTTAATCATCGGAGGCACGATTGCTTATTTATTTTATCGAGATCCACCTAAAGAGAAACTCAAAACGAGCGCAGGTATGTGGAAACAGATGGCCGCTGTTGGGAAAAATCGTCATTTGCTACTCATCACAGTTGGCGCAGGCACATTGAGTGCGGGGCAAATGTCATTGAACACTTATCTCATCTTGTATACGAATCAGATTTTGCTCATTCCACTCGTTCTTGCCGGCATGTTGCTCGTCATATCAGAAATTAGTGGCTCCTCGGGTCGCATCATCTGGGGAATTGTTAGCGACAAACTCTTTCATGGCAATCGCTTCATTATCCTTTGTGTCATCGCGATCATTTCAGCTGGCTGTGCCCTCGTTATGGGAGTGTTGCCTGCAGAACCTCCAGTTACACTGCTCGTTACTACAGTTATCCTGTTCGGCTTTTCAATCGCAGGCTATAACGGCATCTGGCTCAATGCTGCAACCGAAGTTGTGCCGAAAGAACAAAGCGGCTTAGCGAGCGGGTTTACGACGAGCTTCGGAGCTTGGGGAGTGATCCTTGGTCCACCACTATTCGGACTCATCACCGATGTGACCGGCAGTTTCCAAGTCGCTTGGTTCACATTAGCCACACTTATGGCGATCGTGTCCATCTTGTTTTTCGTTTTACATTATCAAATGAGGAGGAGTTAAATTATGCGACATGTGTATAGTGTAGGAGTACTCGTGCTCATCATCATTTTCTTCGCTGTTTACACCGAAATATTAGCTTCCGTAAGAGAGCAATCAGAAATAAGCTTTGATGTGGTCGGACTCATTACAACAGCTTCAATTTTACAACTGTTCATAGGCGTCTTCTTAAGTCTGATCTTCATCGACGTTCGAAAGTTCAAGATCCGTCCATTTTCTTACATCGCCTGGTTAGGGGCGCTCGTCTTTATTGTCATTTACCTCATGCCGTATGTCGGATTTTTGCCAAACAGCACTTATTTTCACCTAGAAGGCACATCGGCATTTCTTCTCGTTGCGAGCGGCCTGCTCATTATGGCCGGGTTCTTTCAGAATCGGGAGTAGGGGGAAGATGGAAGTGATAAGGGAAACCAAAATCAGGTGTAAAACTACCCTCAGTGTGGTATATACAAAGTAATTGAGGAGTGGTTGAGTTGAGCAAATATTCGATTAAAGAATTCATTGAACAAACAGAGCAAGAGAATGAAAGCAATGACTATTTTCAACTGGAAACGCCGAGAATCTTGGAAGTGAACTTGGAAGAAATGGTGTGGGCCAAGCTTGGATCAATGGTGTCGTACAACGGTTCCATTAAGTTTGAGCGTGAACGCATGATGGAACACGGCACAAGTCGAATGTTTAAAAAAGCATTTACGAGCGAAGGCGGCACGCTTATGAAAGCGACAGGCAAGGGGCAGTTGTACCTTGCAGACAAAGGAAAACGAGTCACCATCTTGGAACTAAATGATGACACGATCGCCGTTAATAGCAATGATTTGCTTGCGTTTGAGCCGTCAGTAGAGTGGGACATTAAAATGATGCGCCGGGTTGCGGGCATGATGTCGAATGGTCTCTTTTATGTCGTTTTACAAGGTAGCGGGCTCGTTGCGATTACATCACATTACGAACCACTCACCATTCGCGTGAACGAAGACAAACCAGTCATGACCGACCCGAGCACAACCGTCGCCTGGTCCGGTCACTTAGAGCCAGACATTCGTACCGATATTAACTTCAGAACGTTCATTGGCCGAGGAAGTGGCGAATCGTTCCAGATGTCATTTAAAGGGGACGGGTTCGTGATCGTTCAATCAGCGGAAGAATAACTGAGAAGAGGCGTTGTCGAAATAGACAGCGTCTTTTTTGTATATGGAGAGGTGTTCGGTCACTAGAAATAATAAATGTGACAGTTTCCACCTTAAAGCACCCTGTATGAAGGGGGGGATTGTCACTTAAAATGGAGACTCGGTTCAAACTTTTCCCGCAAAATCAAAGCAATTAGAAACTATCAGTGCCGACATCATGTTGGCGTTTCGCCCATCGAAAGCAGTTGCGATTCCCCGGTACGATGCGAGCATAGTTCTCCTCCTCCCCCTGCTGAAACGTCATCCTTTCGTCATAGTTCATGCATTGAACATTGAGTTGTGGACGTGTAGTCTTTAAATTAAGAATAATGAAACGGGGTGTGCGTGGATGGATGAGATTACATTCGGGTTGGCGGGGCTGGCGTTTGTGGCGGGTGTGGTTTCGTTTTTCTCGCCGTGTATTTTTCCACTTGTGCCCGCGTACATTGCGCAATTGACGGGCGGGACGATTGCCGATGGTGCTGTACATACGGATCGACGTACGATAATGGTTCGAAGTTCTGGATTTATTATGGGTTTTACCGTCATTTTTTTGTTGCTCGGGGCATCTACGACGTTTATTGGCCAAGGTTTCTCGATGTATTCAGGGGTGTTGGAGCAGATCGGCGGCATTTTAATTATTATTTTCGGGTTGCAAATGACAGGCGTCATTTCAATTCGTGCGTTGTTCACGGAAAAGCGGTTCGGTAAACCGAAACGTTCATCTAGTTTTTTAGGTTCATTTGGATTTGGGCTTGTATTTGCGTCGGGGTGGACGCCGTGTGTCGGCATTGTGCTCGCTTCGGTGCTAAGTATTGCTTCTAGTCAGTTAGCGGGTGAGATGGCGGCAGGCATGGGCATGCTGTTGCTCTATTCAATGGGGCTAGGCATTCCGTTTTTTGTTGTGTCCCTCGTCTTCTCGCAATCGATTAATCGGTTAAGCAGCATGAATCGCTGGTTACCTGGCATTCAAAAAGTGAGCGGCGGCCTACTTGTCGTGCTAGGGGTGTTATTGTTTACCGGACAATTCCAACATCTCTCCAACTTCCTCGCACGCATTTCACCAGGCTGGTTATAAATTGTAAATTGGAGGTTTTATGATGTTTTCAAACAACCGTGCGATCGAGATTATCGTCATGATTGCGCTTGCGATCGTGGCACTTTTCACGGCTGAGTTTGTAACGTTTATTATGCTCGGACTCATTCTACTGAAGCTACACGACATGCACAAGACTATGGAAAAATCCCAAGAGAATCCTCCTCCGTCCTAAAAGTGTTCGATGTTATACTAGAGGCATTGAACAGAACGGGCGTGGTACACGGATGCGATCAGTTGAACAGATGATGAACATGATTATACAGGTGGCTGAAGAGGATTCAGGCATTCGAGCGGTCGGGATGAACGGTTCGAGGACGAACCCGAACGCGCCAACCGATCGATTTCAAGACTATGATATCGTCTACTTTGTCACGGAGATGAACGCGTATACGAAGAAGCACGATTGGCTTCACGTATTTGGTGAGCGCCTCATTATGCAGACGCCTGAAGATATGGAGTTATACCCCCCAGAGCTTGAAGGACGATATTCGTTTCTCATGCTATTTACAGATGGGACGAGAATTGACTTGATGATCGCCCCCACCTCGGAATTGGAAGCGTATGTGCATGAGGATACGCTAACCGTCATGCTGCTCGATAAAGATGAGCGTATCGGTACGCTTCCTGCTCCATCAGAGAGAATGTACTGGGTCACACCCCCAACCGCGCGCTCTTACGGTGACTGTTGCAATGAGTTTTATTGGTTAAGTACGTATGTTGCGAAGGGGCTTTGGCGTGATGAGATTCTCTATGCCCACGATCACTTGCATAAGCTACGGGACGTGTTGATGCAAATGCTCGGGTGGCGCATCGGCCATGATTATGCGTATCGAGTGAATGTCGGAAAAAGTGGAAAGTACATCCAACAGTATGCCGATGAAGAAGAATGGACAGGACTCGTCGAAACGTATGCTACGGGTGAAAAAGCGGATGTGTGGCGCGCGCTGGAGCGAAGTTTCGCTTTATTTAGCGCACTATCGGACCGGGTAGCGAAACAAAATTATTATCCGCGTCAGACCGATGAAGGTGAACGTGTCGAGGCGTATGTAAGGAGGGGTAACCGTGGATTTCTTCGCTAGAATGCGACAAGCAACGGGGGTTGAATTAAACGACGTCCAAAAGCAAGCGGTGTATGAGACGGATGGTCCGCTTCTCTTACTCGCCACCCCAGGTTCTGGAAAGACGACGACGTTGAACATGAAGATCGGTTATTTGCTGCTGGAGAAGCAAGTCGCTCCATCGTCCATCATGGCGGTTACGTTTAGTCGTGCTGGTGCTGAAGACATGTCGGAACGCTTTGACCAGTTTTTCTCCAACATGACGCGCGACCGGGTTCATTTTTCAACGATTCATAGCTTCGCATTTCGGATCGTTCGTGAATACTTTCAGAAACAACGCCAATCGTTTCAGGTGATCGAAGGTAAAACCGAAGGAATGTATGAAAAAAGACGGCTACTCGCTCAGCTGTATACGAAGGTGACGGGGAAAAAGCTTACCGAAGATGAAATGGAGTCGCTTGCGACATACATTACGTATTTGAAGAATCGCATGACCCCAAAAGCAGAGCTATCGGCAGTCAAGTGTAGCGTGGACGCGGCCAAAGACGTGTACCTTGCCTATGAATCTTTCAAAAAAAATGAAGCGGAAACGTTGCTGCTCGATTTTGATGACATGCTCGTGTATGCGTATGAAGTCTTGCACGTAGACCGTGACATTCGGACGCGCTATCAGAAGCAGTATGCTTACGTACTCACCGATGAAAGCCAAGACAATTCTCTTATTCAACATGCGATTGTCGAAATCATCGCCAAGCCTCATAACAACTTGTGTGTCGTTGCAGATGACGATCAGTCTGTGTTTATGTGGCGAGGGTCTGATGTGAGTCGTTTGCTCGAGTTCAAGCACACGTACCCAGACGCAACGGTTCTTACGATGAACCGAAATTATCGCTCCTCTTCGCAAATTGTTAAAGCAGCGAACACGTTTATTAAAAGAAACGAAAACCGTTATGAAAAGAACATGTACACAGAGAATCTAGAAGCCACACCGATTTCTTTTCATCATTTTAAAGAAAGACAAGTTCAGATTTCGCACCTTGAGCGGGCTGTGACAGTCAATGACAATCATAAAGAGCTCGCCATCCTCTACCGGAACAACTTATCGGCTGTTGCGATTGTCGATATGTTGGAACGCAACCACATTCCTTTCTATATGAAGGAAGTGGATACGAAGTTTCTTCGGCATTGGGTGACGCAAGATGTTCTGAATTTCATGCGCTTCTCCTACCATACCGGCCGTGTCGATGTGCTAGAGAAGATTTATATGAAATTTAACGGCTATATTAAAAAGGTGCAGATGCAGAAGTTAAAAGCGGAAGGCTCGGGAGCGTGTGCGTTTGATCGCTTGCTTCAAGACAGACCAGAACCGTATCAAGTGAAGCGGCTCAAAGAAGCGAAAAGCTATTTTGATCAAGTAAACAAGCTGTCACCTGAAGCGGCGATTAAGATCATTGAACAAGAACTTGGCTATCGAAAGACGATGGCAAAAACGTCAGAAGCGCTAGGATTTAACCTTGAGCGGGCGACGGAAGTATTGGACGCGCTCAAGCAAATTGCAAAAGGATTGCCGACATTAAAAGCCTTTGCCAATCGACTGCAACGACTTGAGCAGATCATGAAAGAATCCAAGTTCAAAAAGCACGATGACGTGCTCACTCTCTCGACATTGCACCGGTCGAAAGGGTTGGAATTCGACTGCGTGTATGTTGTGGACGTAAATAAAGATGTGCTGCCAACGAAAGAAGATGCCAATGACCCTGCCTTGATGGAAGAAGCGGTTCGATTATTTTATGTTGGAATTACGAGAGCCCGGGAGCATTTGGAGCTACTCTCATCAGGCACACCCTCATCGTTCTTTTCACAGTTGAAGTCGATTATAGACGTTCCCGCAGGGGCGTTGAATCATGGGGATTTCGAAGTGAATACCGAAGTAATCCATAATAAATTCGGCAGAGGCACCATCATTGATTACAACAAGGAAAGCGTCCGCATTGACTTCCACGAACATGGCGAGAAAGAGTTCCTCAAACAGTTTTGCATTGAGCGTGCGATCTTGCAAAAAGCATAGCCAAACGCTCAAATTCATTGTACGCTTATAAAAAATATAAGGAGGCGGAAACGTCCATGTCACACCTCGAAAAAGTAATGGAATTTAACCGTGAATTCGTCGATGGAGAGGAGTACCTTTCCTATAATACGACGAAATATCCAGATAAGAAGATTGTCATATTAACGTGTATGGACACGCGCCTCGTTGAAATGTTGCCGCAAGCTATGAACGTCGCACACGGAGACGCGGCGATCGTCAAAAATGCTGGAGCAGTCGTGTCCCATCCGTTCGGTTCGATTATGCGAAGCATACTTGTCGCCATTCATAGTCTTGGCGCAGAAGAAGTATACGTCGTTGGGCACCATGATTGTGGGATGGCAAGCCTCAATGCAGAAGAATTGCTAGAGAAAGCAAACGCCGAGAAATCAACGGTCGACACATTGGAGAACGCAGGCATTGAGCTAAAAACGTGGCTCACTGGGTTTGATAGTGTCGAAGACAGTGTGCGAAACAGCGTAAGCATGATTAAAAATCACCCGCTGCTCGAAGAGCGAATCCCCGTGCATGGTCTCGTTATTGACCCGGGCACAGGCAAACTCGAACTCGTCGTAAACGGCGAAAAAACGGAAGCGTAATAAAAATCCGCCTAGCATATAGGCGGATTTTTCATGCGTTATTGCACGGGTGTATTCTCGTCTCGAACGAGCACGATTTTCCCTTTCGTCCGGTTCGTTGCGCTATCCTGATGAGCGTCTCTAGCTCCTTCGACGGTCATCGGATACGTATGGGAAAGCACCGGGCTTACTTGGTGTGCGGTAACGAAATCGTTTAATTGCTTCATTTTTTCTTGATCGGGTTGCATGAACATTTCGTACACTTGAATGAGCTTTTGTTGCTCAATTTTAATGGTTTCTTCGTCTTGGCTGACACCACCTGCAATGCTCACAGCGACACCGCCATTTTTTACGTGGCTGATCGCTTTTTTGTAAGGCTCACCGCCAACAGCGTCAAACAACACGTCGAACTCACCATCAATGACTTCATCCTGATCATAAGCGATCACGTGATCAGCACCACGGGCAGTTGTGAACGCACGGTTCTTGTCACTGGATGTCGCCGTCACAGTAGCTCCAATTGCTTTGGCAATTTGAATGGCTACCGTTCCGACACCGCCACTACCGCCGAGAATGAGCACAGAATCACCTTTTTGAACACGGGCAATATTCATGAGGGCTTCGATGGATGTGAGGCCAACGAGCGGAAGTGAAGCGGCTTCAGCAAACGACAGTTCAGTAGGCTTTTGCTGAAGTAATGCTTCTTCTACAATAATTTCTTCAGCGTACGTTCCGTATTCGGTAAGCTCTGGTCGAAAATAGACTCATCACCTGTTTGCCATTTGTTCACTGACTCACCTGTCTCAACGACTACTCCTGCACCGTCCCAACCGAGCGTGAGCGGCGGGGTGAATGAGAGTGCATCTTTTAAATATCCTTCACGAAGTTTCCAATCGATCGGGTTCACTCCGCTTGCGCGTATTGATATGCGAACTTCATTTGCGCCAACATCCCGTTCGGGCATATCGACGACTGTAAGTTCGCGTTCGTCTCCGTATTGATGAATGCCAATTCCTTTCATGTGTAAAACCTCCTAATTAGGGTCTACCCACCTTTTTGGATACTTACACGTATAGGCGAACATCCAGAATTTTTCGTAGGAAGAAAAATATTTAAATATTTTTCTGAAAAGTAGTGACTTTTTCTGGAAATTCATTATAATAAGATCAGCTTCATATGAAGCCGTTCTTATTACACAATGGGAAGAAGGAAAAAGAAGATGAGGAAAGTCAGTCTTCACGGTAGGGGATTACATAAGAGAGGGGAAAGAAAACGACGTCGATGGAACACAGTATCCGCACTTGCGGCTTGTGCAATCGTACCGTTCATGCTTACAGACGGTTACGCGAATGCAGAGTCCGATACCCTGGATGCAGATTCAGCGGAAGAAGAAACGGTCATTGTTGACGTTGAAGAAACTCTAGAGGAATCTCCGGTTATTGAGCAAGAAGTCGTGGAGGAGGAATTTGAGTTCGTTGTTGATGAACCCGAATTCGTAGAGCCAGAAACAGATCAGGAACCGGTCGTTGAAGAGGATGTTCTTGAGGAAGAAGATCAGGTTTTAGAAGGTGTTGAAGAAGAGGTTGAAGTAAGCGAACCTGTTGTTGAAGAGCCTGAACCAGTGACGCCTGTTGAAGAAAATCAAGAAGAGAATGTTGACTCAGGTGCTCCAGCACCAAGTGAGCCAACCCCACCTTTTCATAGGGACTGGGAACTGATCGAGGTTGATTATGACTTATGGATTCCAACAGGCCCAGCGCCAGACAGTTGGACAGAGGCAGAAGCAGAACGTTGGATTGCCTACTGGGAATCATTAAGTGAAGAAGAGTTAACCCTTTGGTTCTTGCATTTAAGTGAAGATTGGCTGGACTACTTTTAGAGATGTTATGGTGGTATTATGATTTAGATGACATTGATTGGGATTGGGACGAAGACTGTTGGGATGAAGGAGGCGCGCCGGTTGACGGAGGTGCGTCACCTGTAAAAGAATCCAAGCCTGTTCAATCACAACCAGTTGCCTACACGCCTGAAATCGTAAAATCAGTAGACTCCACTGTAGAGTCTGGTGGGGAAAGACTTCCGGATACATCGACGAATATATACAACTTTGGCTTTGCGGGATTGTTAGCATTGCTCCTTGGCGCTATGCTTAGATTCCGTCGCGTAAGCGCTTCGTGAGGAAACTTTTCGGGACGACGCTTTTGATTGCGGGTCTCTTGCTCGTCGGGGTTTCAGCTTATGACTGGGCCTCAACGAAGGTGAATACAGACCAAGCACTAGGGGCGGCAGTACAGAATTTAGAAAAAAGTAAGGGACAACTCGATGAAGAACTAGCCGTGGAATTCAGCCCACAGTTAGGCGAATCTGTTGGTGTACTTCGTATACCCACTCTTGACGTTACCCTTCCAATTGTAGAAGGCACCGAAGAAGAGATGCTTGCACAAGGCGTCGGTCATATGACATCAACGGTATGGCCTGGGCAAGGAGAGCAGATCTTGTTATCTGGCCATCGAGATACAGCCTTTCGCAATTTCGGTGAACTCCAAAATGGTGATGAATTCATCGTGGAGCTCTCGTACGGCACGTTTCAATATGAGATGGTCGACCATGAAATCGTCGACAAAGACGATACGACGGTCATCCGCAATATGGGGGAAGAAGTGCTCGTGCTGTCCACATGTTATCCGTTTCAACTACTTGGTGCAGCACCGGAGCGCTATGTAATTTATGCGAAGCCAGTGAAAGAGCCGAATTAAGGCAAGGCAGGTGGCGCATTGCCCCTATTTGGTTGCTTGTTAGCTAACTGAAAACGTATAACCGTGTTTCGTTTATAATCAATCGAAAATCCCACATAGACGCAGTCTATGATGGGATTTTCTTTAATAGAGAACCATTTTTTGTTGAAATCCTCACATAGAAAGTCTAGATCCCCACATAGACGGTGATATGATGGAATTCTTACCGATCGCAACGCTCCGTATTAGTGAAATCCCCACATAGGTTGGACCCAATACGTCGCGTTAACGATTAATTTAGGAAGAGAGACGTTATTATTTTGCGCCATCCGGCACAAAATTTCGTGGGCTGTCCTTTTTATTCCGCACAGCCCTTCTCTCCGGCACAAAATTCCGTGGGCTGTCCGTTTTGTACCGCACAGCCCCTCTCTCCGGCACAAAATTCCGTGGGCAATCCGTTTTGTACCGCACAGCCCTCCTGGCCTCACGCTTTCTATGATAGAAAAATGCGCGATCGCAACGCTCCGTATTAATGAAATCCCCACATAGACCGGTCTCTGTGGTTCGCGTTAATGACGAGCGCAAAGAGCGAAGCGTTTTTTTAGTGCTCGCGTGGATTTACTTAAGGATTCGTTTAAGTGGCTCCTTGCTATAGTTGGATTTCCCTCCAATTTGAGAGTCGATTCAGCTGAAATCTTACCACTGTTTTGTTTATGGTAAGATTCTTCGTTTCTATGGTAGGGTTTGCACCAACAAAGCGCGAAAAAGAAGAATAATCATTCCATAGGATTTTTTTGGGAAGATTTTACCCCTCTGCCCTGCTCATGGTTCCAGCAACACGTCGGCGCGAGTCGCGCCGAACGGATACCGGCTTCGTTTCGGCCCCGCTGGGGCCGACTCGTTGCTTGTTTCTTAGCATTATATGTGCAGAGGAGTTGGAGCATCCTGCATCAATCGTTAAACTAGGCAAACTACCTCGCAACATGGCCCCCAGCACCGCGCTGCCCCTCGTGCTGAAGACTCAACAGCAGTTCACCCTATTTAGACGTTTTCTATGATGGGAGCTTTGATGTGCGCGATGATCAATACAGTGATAACCGCAATAATAAGCATCGAAGAATTTGAGGCGTTTTTTACAGCAACCACTGTATCATCCCTAATGAGGGTTTCATCACGAAGTGCATTCGCTATTCCTTTCGACAACACCGAGCAGTCTCTTTTCAACCGTGCTATAATGTGCGGTGAGGTGAGCACATGAATCGAAAAGAACAAAAGCTAACCGTGGATGAAACGGTTATTCAACGATTAAAAAGCGGAAATCCGCTACTACATAAGGAAGACTTTGAAGCAACGAACCATGCGTTAACTGAAGGGGATGTGATCCACATCACCGACGACCGGGGGAAGTTTGTAGCCCGTGCGTATTACGGGAAGCAAAATGTTGGGATCGGCTGGGTACTCTCATTGGACGAGGGAGAAGACATCACCGCATCATTTTTTCAAAGTAAAATTGAAGAAGCTGTCCGTCTTCGAAAACGTTCGTATGAAGATGAAGAGACGACCGCTTTTCGCGTGTTTAACGGGGAAGGGGACGGAATTGGTGGACTCACGATTGATCGGTATAACCATCACTACGTCGTGACGTTTTTTAGTGAAGGCATGTATACATTCAAAGATTGGGTGATTGAATCTTTACTCACACTCGATGATGTGAACGGCATTTATGAGAAAAAGCGTTTTGCGACAGACGGCAAATATACCGGGGAAGATGATTTTGTTGCGGGTACGCCGGCAGAATTTCCGATGCTCGTGAAGGAGAGCGGTATGCACTTTGCCGTGAACCTAAACGATGGCCCGATGACAGGAATCTTTCTCGACCAGCGTGAAGTCCGAAAGCGAATTCGCGATCATTATGCTTACGACAAACACGTATTGAACTTGTTCTCATACACCGGCGCATTTTCTGTCGCCGCTGCTCTAGGCGGGGCAACGAAAACGACGAGTGTTGACCTCGCGAATCGAAGCCTCGAGAAAACAGAAGAGCAGTTTCTCGTTAATGGCATTCCGACCGATGATCAGAACATTGTCGTGATGGATGTTTTTCGTTACATGTCATACGCAAAGAAGAAATCACTCAACTTTGACGTCGTCGTTATTGATCCGCCGAGCTTTGCGCGCTCAAAAAAGAAAACGTTCCGTGCGGCCAAAGATTACCGAGCCATGCTGGAAGAAGTGATTGCAATTACGTCCCCAAACGGGGTCATTGTTGCATCCACGAACGCAAGCAACGTGTCGTTGAAGAAATTCAAAGGATTTGTGCAGGAAGCGTTTAAAAACAGCAACCAAGCCTATGAACTACTGGAAACGCGCGGTGTGCCTGAAGATTTTAAGACGAGCGGCGCATACCCTGCAGGCAACTACTTGAAAGTCCTATTCATACAAAAGAAATAGGGGGAAACACGTGAACATTTACCATACAGCCAACGAACCAGAAGTCGGGGTGCTAGAACTGCACGAACAAATATTCGGAGACTGTTTACAAGATCGTTTGTCAAAAAAGCCCGCAACAATCACGACCGTAGCGACGATCGGTGATCGGGTTGTCGGGTACAAAATCGGTTATCCACAAAATGACCGTACATTTTATAGCTGGCTTGGCGGTGTAGATAAACGAAGCCGTGGGCAAGGCATTGGGAAGCAACTTATGAAAGCCCAACACGAATACGTAAAACAACACAAGTATACGACAGTAGAAACGAAAACGATGAACAAATGGCAGGGTATGCTCATCCTCAACATCCAGTCAGGCTTTATGATTTATGGCACCCACCTAAATCAAGAGGGAGAAGTGATGATTATGCTTAGAAAACAGTTATGAGTGTAGGCATAAGAGCGATTATCGGTCTAATTCTCGTATTTGGGTTCTCTGTACTGTTCTCCGTTTCTCTCATTGAGCTGGCGTTATTGCTCGCAATATTTGTATGGGTACCTGTTCTTCTCCACTACATCGTCCCTCTGTCCACCGGCATATCGGCGGATCGCTGGCTCATTCAGGCGGGGCGCTGGTCATTGCTATTTGCCGTCGCTGGAGGTCTCGCTGTTGTGCTCGAGAGCACAATTCTTGCTGGAATTTGGCTCGTGTTCACACTCGTGATTGGCGTACTTGGAGTTTTACGACAACTTCGCTACGGATTGTTTCGGAGTGAAGAAATGCTCATCAATCTTGCACTCGTTTACTTGCCGGTTGGTGGCGGTTGGCTCGTGTTATCCGTATCTGGAGCGTCGTCATGGTTGCCGTACTCTGACGTCATTGTTTGGCTCACAGCTGTCCATTTTCACTATGCATCCTTTTTATTGTTGATCATTGCGGGACTGTACGTCAGACACTTGCGACAAAAGCGATCCGTCCCGATCGTTTGGCCGCCTCTTGCAAGTATGCTCGCCATCGGTCCGGTGCTAATAGCGATTGGTATTGATCAAGGTCCACCACTGGAATTTTATCTTGTCGTCTTTTATTGGCTTGCACTCGCAGGATTCTCGGTCTGGTGGTTCATTGATGCAACACGTCGAACTGATTTGACCGGGTGGGTGCGCGTCGTAATGGCAAGCGCTGCGCTCGTATTTTTATGTACGTCTAGTTTTAGTGTGTTGTACAGTTACGGGTTATACACCGGTACAATGATTGTGGACATCCCGTGGATGGTGACTTGGCACGGGGCAATGAATGCGACCGTGTTTTCCCTCTTAACGGTGCTCGTTATTTGGCAAGCACACGCTCGTCCAGATGTGCATACGATCGAAGTCAGTCGACTACGAACCCGTGGATATGTCGGCGACAAACCGATTCAAAGCGGCGATTGGCCTCCTGGAACACATCGCGCGAAGCTCGTTCACGACTGGCATCGTTTCGTTGGGGATTCAGAAACGATGCACCCGAACATTCAGAAATTCTATGCCGACCCGCAATCGTACAACATGCAAGCCGATGTTCAGTGGGCAGCTGGATTCGCCCATTAAAACCAATGGTTCACGCCATCACTCGGCGCATGGGGCAATTGAACGTTCCTTCTGGTGGAGTGGAAATGACTGGTCGCGTACTTCCGATTGATCCAACAGAAGACGGTCGACCCTACGCAAGTGCATGGCTCCGTCGAAATGCGGCAACCGAAGAGGCCATATTCACTGCCATATACAGCATGCAACACCGGGCAAACCATTCATTTATGAACATCGCTTTGCCCTTACTTCGGGACAATGACCGGTATATTGCGGCCAGCGAACGACAACACAGACGGATTCATCCTATCTAGCCGACCCGTTGAAGGCGAAGAAGGCATCTATCTAACGTTCGGGCCACTCACCGTACGCACACCATTATATGAAACATTTCACGTTCAAGCACTTGAAGAAAACAGACTGCAAGCCAAACAACAACTCACACTATTCGGCATACGCTTTCTAACAATTCACTACCAATTACACGAAAAACGAGCCATCGACGCTTCTGCTGAAGAAGCGTAATGACTCGTTTTTTATCGGTTAGTACGTAACAATTATTTCATCATCTTGAATGTCCACATGCAAAGAAGTGTCGTGGCTACCGAGCCCTCCTAACACCTGAATGGTTGATTGAAAAGATGCTCGTTGATCACGAGTAACAACTTCAGGGTCTTCGAATGTGCCCCCTAAAATTCTGTAATTCAATTCATAAGCATCAATAATTTGCTCTTCTACAGTGGACACATCAATCAAGAATTCTAGCGAGTACGTGCCGACATTTCTGTACACTCTGAACGAATCAACACCCGACTGATCACTTTGAAGTGGCTCAATTCCCAGTATAGCACTATGGTCTTCATGCTCTGCATAATCCCCGTCAAGGTTTAAAGATGCTTCTGTTTGCGAAGAAACGATCAAAGAGGCAACGAGCATGATGGTGATGAGAGCGACAAAAGATATCACAATATACAAAATCGGTTTTCTTTTTAAGTGATGCAATGGACTCCCTCCTACCGACAAGTTGTATACCTCCATTCGTTAAATCATATGAATGAATATAGGAAATATTAACCAGCATGAGACTCATAATAAAAAGGTGGAGAGTTGATGACCATAAAAACAATTTCCAAAGACCGGGTGATGAGTGTTTTGATTGGTGTTGCCAGCATCATGTTTTTGCCGTTAGGGATCATACTCGGTATTGTAGGATTAATTTATTTTAAGACGGATGACCCAGCTGTAAGACTCGGACGCGCACTTTGTTGGTTATCCATCATCCTATTTGCGGTTGGACTGTTGTTCACGACCTACTATTTGTTAATTAGTTAAGGTTACGTAAAAAGCCCACTTACTGGTGGGCTTTTTTAGTCGTATCGATTAATGGTAAAGTAATTTTGGTATAATTGAAGAAAGAAAGGGGCTGCGGCTCATGGATATGCATTTAATCCAGACGATCCGGGAGCACTTGGTTGAAAGGCTAGATGCTCGGTTTATTCTCGTTTTTGGCTCAACGGCAAAGGGAACGGACCGTAATGAGAGTGATCTAGATATTGCTTACTATCCTAAAGTGGACAGCACGCTCTCTTCCTATGATGTATTCATGATCGCACAGGAATTCGCCCAAATTATTGATCGTGACGTTGACATCATCGATCTTCAATCTGCATCAACGGTTTTTAGAGCTGAAGTGTATACTTCTGCTTTGAGCAACAACAAATGACTGCACTAAGTATGTATGTGAAGCTCAACGAAGAACGTTATGAAATTATAAAAAGAATACGTGAAAGTGGGTCCATATATGAGCAGTGATGAGGTGCTGAATAAAGTAACAACGATTGAGCGGTGCATGAAGAGAGTTAAAGAAGTATATGAAGATAACCCCAAAAGCTTATTTGATTTTACGAAGCAAGATTCTATTATTCTAAATATACAGCGTGCGTGTGAAGCGTCAATTGATTTAGCCATGCACATCGTATCAATACACAAACTTGGTTTGCCGCAAACGAGCCGGGAAGCATTTGATCTATTAGAAAAGCATGAATATATTAACGCACAGACTGCGAAAGACATGAAATCAATGATTGGATTTAGGGATGTAGCAATTCATGACTACCAAAAGTTAAACCTGGATATTATGCAAGGCATCATAGAACACTACTTGGAGGACTTCATTCAATATACAAAACAAATTGTAAAAGTCTTGTGAAACATAGGCGTCGGCACTTGTAGTGTCGACGTTTCTTTGGATTCGGAGTGGGGCTTAAACGTCTGTTACATAGGCTCGAAGTTAGGTTGTGCACACTTTCGACAGCGAAGTGCACGTTTTTGACAACGATGTGCAAGCATTCGACAAAATTGTGCACGTATTCGACACGAAAGTGCACGCTTTCGACAACCCGACCCAATCCCGCCTCTCCTCTACACCCGAGTACCCCCAACCCTCCTCGCCCTCTCCCCCCTCCCCTCCACTTACGTACGTATCCCAAAAATTTACAACTTTTTTCTTAAATGAGTGATCCATTGCCGTGAATCGTTCGTTATCTAGGTAAGAGGTTACATATTGGCTGGTGAATGTGTGCGATTAGCCGAGTGTGATTTCACTAAATTCAAAAGGAGCGATATTACGATGAAAAAAGCAATGGTGTTTCCATTGGCTGGCGTATTAGCTGTCACTGGATTTGCTGGAACAGCTTCAGCCGATCACGAAGCCGAGAGTTTTTAGTTGAACTTAGCCTGAGAATGAAGTGATGGACGTTGAAAGCGACGCAATGGGAGAGGCGCATTTTGAGGTCAGTGAAGACGGAGATTCGTTAGATACTGGATTCACGCGGAACATTTGTACGGAGCAACGGCGGGTCACTTGCATAGTGGCGCTGCGGGTGAAGATGGACCGGTAGAATTATTCCTTTTTGAAAACGATGAGCCGATGGATTACAACGGTGACGTGGCTTCAGGTACGTTATATGCTGACGACTTAGTCGGAGATTTAACGTGGGAAGAGTTCTCAATGGCGCTTGTCGCTGGTGAAGTTTATGCGAACTTCATACAGAAGAATACCCAGAAGGTGAGATTCGCGGACAGTTAGATGAGTATGCACAAGACGCGGCAATGGAGAAAGCGAACATGCCGACAGATATGCCTCAAACGGGGATGGGCGGATCAAGCTCAGGAAACTGGTTCACGTCTATCTGGGCGAGTATTACAGGGTTCTTGTTTAACTAAACATGAACAACACATGAATGAAACGCAGCTGCCGGGAAGCACTAGCTTCCTGGCGGTTGCGTTTTTTTATGTTGCGGACGTTCTCTTCGGGAGCGGCAAGGCATCATTTTCGTTTCTGTTAAGATGGAAAGGAGGAATCCGTCCACACATAAGAGGTTCTGTTGCATAGATACTCATTACATCAGGAGGAATTTTATGAAAAATATTTTGCTCATTTTATTAGGATCAATTGTAATTGCTATTAGCATTTCATTTCTCGGGATGCCAAATGGAATTGCCGATGGCGGCTCATAGGGATCGCCCTTCTTCTTTATCATGCTTTTTCTTTTTCGCCTGCAGTCGTTAATTTCCTCGGCTTTATCATTATTCTGCTCGTTAGTTATAAGCATCTTTCGAAGTCAGTATTAATGAAAAGTTCACTCACGGTCGTTTTGGTTTCCTTCTTCACCTTTTTGACTGAGTCGTTTGGTGAGCCGGTGGGAGATGGATTGGTAGGTGGGATTTTTTATGGTTTTTTTATGGGGATTGGGTTTGCGATTATTCTGTATGCAGGCAGTTCCATCGGCGGGGGATCGACCATCGCCCTCGTATTGAAAAAGAAGTTCGGTTGGAATGTTGTACTGGTCACCTTTATCTCTGATGTGGTCGTTGTTTTAGCGGGTGTTATGATTATCGGTGTACTGAACACACTTTATACGATTATTGGATTGTTTGTCGGTAAGCTGACGACCGATTATATTATCGGGGGTGTTGATTCTAAAAAGGCGTTCAATATCATCTCACCGAAAAACGAAGAAATTGCTCAAAGAGTGACCGAAGAACTTTCTTCGAGTGCAACATACATTAAGGGGTCAGGCGTTTATACAAATAATGAACATAATATCCTCTATATCATCGTCAAAAATTATACCGTCGTAAAGTTAAGAAAGATTATTAGTGAAGTGGATAGCGATGCCTTTGTCGTCGTTAATAATGTGAAGGACGTGTCTGGAGGTACGTTTTTTGTTAATAAAGAGCCTGAACCTCAACTTCAACAAGAAGAGAGCCAAGAAGAAGACGAGGGAAACAGAACTGACTAAAAGGGGGATCAATCATGGAATTTACGTACGTAAATTTGAAGTGTTAATCTGAGCAGTATATTATAAAGCTGCGGGATGAATTAAACGATGCGTGTCTTTTAAATGTTGGTCATTATGATCATGTATTGTCTTATGTTCATGTAAAAGGCTATTGGCGTCCGTTAGAATCATCGACTCCTTATCGTGGTACGAAAGGAAAAGTTTCTTTTGGAGAAGAGTGTCGAGTAGAGTTTACGTGTAAAGCTGATCGTGTTGGAGTAGCGAAGAGAGTGATAAAAGATATTCACCCGTATGAGGAACCAGTTATTCATGTTTTGCCGTTATTCACAATCTAACAAGTAGGGAGGTGATTTCTATTCAAGATCATCTAGAGATATGTAGATTTGACAGATCAGATATTCAAGGTTTAATTGATCTTTCTGAATCTGTTGGCTGGGATTATGACAGGAGAGAAATTGATACAGTTTTAGCGTCTGGAGCCATTTTCGGGCACAAAAACGTGACCGGAACGATTGTTTCAAGCGCTGCAATCATTACTTATGATTCTTACATAGCTTCAATCGGTATGGTCATTGTGAACCCTAACTATAGAGGGATTGGACTAGCAAAAGAGGTTACGAAACGGTGTATGGATTTAACAGCTCAACATACGAAGGTTATGCTTATTTCCACGGATGAAGGAAAGCCATTGTATGAGCGTTTAGAATTTAAGACGGTTGATTTTGTGCATAAGTATATAAGCAATAAGTATGTTCCACTAAAAATAGCAAATGCAGAAAATATAACGATTGAGAATGTTGAAGAGCGAGATTTAGAAGAAATTATTCAATTAGACGCCGCGGCTTTTGGAGATCAAAGAGGTCAATTTCTCATGACTAGAATCAACCAAGCCGAACAATCTTTAGTAGCAAGAAATGAACAAGGTGAAAAGGTAGGGTTCGGCCTATCTATTCTAGGGTCAGAGAATTTGTCGATTGGCCCCATTGTTGCGGCTGATTCAATTACGGCAATCCGGTTAATCCATGAACTTGCGCGTCTCCATAAAGGGAATTTAAGGATTGACGTGCCGGCAAACACGATTGATCATATCAAAGAATCACTGCAACAAAGTGGATTTAAGAAGGTGAGAACCCCTGAACTCATGATCAACAATGCTGACCAAATGCCCCAAAGAAACGGTCAACTGTATGCCATTGCAGCACAAATCTTTGGGTAGTACTCCTACGTGAATGAGATGTGTGGTGGTACTTTCTTTACCTGACAATAAAAATCTCACTGCACTCTATTTAGTGCCTATTGGAAGGTAGAGGCGACTCCGATACAGACACACGCAATTAATTAAACTTTATTAAAAATTGAAACTCAAAGGAGAATTTATATGGCAACGATTCGATAACGATGTAAAAAGGGAAAAATTCACTTTTAGGACGTGCCTAGTTGTTCGTCCCAATTTTAAGGGGGATCGTTATGGAATCAATGAATAGAAAAGTAGCCATCGTAACGGGCGCGAGTCGCGCAAGCGGCATTGGTACGGCCGTTTGCCTTTCTCTTGCAAAAGCAGGAGTTGACGTATTTTTTACACATTGGACGGCATTTGATCGGATAGAGGGAAATGGGGAAGAGCGTGATTTCCCGGACAAATTATGTGACCAGATTAAAAGTTTTGGCGTAAGAGCAGAACATATGTCTCTTGATTTAAGTGTAGACGAGGCACCCGCGACGCTGTTAAACAAAGTGAAAGAAACGTTAGGACCTGCGAGTATTCTAGTTAATAATGCGACGTATGAATCCCCAACGGATTTCCGTAATTTGAGTATTGATCTTTTAGATAAACATTACCGAGTGAATAATCGAGGAACATTGATGTTATCTGTTGAGTTTGCAAAACAATATGAAAAATCATTTCAAAATAAGCACGAAGGTAGAATTATTAACCTTGTTTCTGGAGGACCAGACCCTAACAATTTAGCGTACATTGCGACGAAGGGAATGACCATTGCCATTACTGAGCCTTATCTGTAGCACTTCTTCCATTAGGAATCACTGTTAATTCAATCAATCCTGGCCCGACGGATTCAGGGTGGATGAACGAAGACACGAAACGTCACCTGCTCGCTCAATTTCCTGCAGGTCGAATAGGAAAACCTGAAGATGTAGCAAAAGTGATTGCCTTTTTAACGAGTGATGACTCCTATTGGTTAACCGGACAAACGATCCGCTGTGAAGGTGGTTTTTTAGGGAAGTAGGGTCTGGATGCTTCTTTACAAAAAAAGATACGGGAGCAAATGATGCTTGCTCCCGTACGTGCTTATCGAATTGCCCGACCATACTGTTTTGGAGGGGTGACGTGTTTATGAATGTCTTTAATGGCGTGCATTGCCCAATAAGGGTCATTCAGCATCCCACGGGCAATGGCTACTAATTCAGCATCCCCATTTGAAAGAACAGACTCTGCCACTTGTGGGTTTTCTAGCCTTCCTACTGCGATGACAGGTACATTGAGTGTGTCTTTAAATTTCCTAGCATAAGGCACTTGATATGCAGGGGTATTCAATGGTTTCTTTTTCCCTGGCAGCCCTTCACCGCCTGTAGAGATGTGGAAAAGGTCTACGCCTGCGGTTTGATACTCTTTTGCTATTTTTATGGAATGATCGACGTCATACCCACCATCAATATACTCAATGGCTGAAATCCGCATAATTAAGGGCATCTGTTCTGGCATAACGGATTTTACAGCTTTTATAATGTCCACACCAAACTTGGATAAGTTTCCGTATTCATCTGTACGGTTGTTAATACTAGGTGACATGAATTGGTGAATCAAATACCCATGGGCACCGTGCAACTCAATCGTGTCAAACCCTGCTTTTACGGCACGCTCTGCCGCTTCTTTAAAACTTGATATGATCCGTTTTACTTCATGTGTCTCCAATGCTCTTGGAGGAGTTAATGTGCCATTCTTCGTTTCTTCTGGAATAACGTCAACTGGAATGCTCGATGGGCTAACGGGTTGAGGAGCATCTTCGGCTTTCCGGCCTGCATGTGCAATTTGAATACCCATTTTCGTGCCATGCTTATGAACTTCCGTAATGATTCGTTCGTACGCAGGAATTTGAGCATCGTCCCATAAGCCTAAATCTTGATCCGTAATTCGTCCGTCAGGCTCTACACCCGTCATTTCCATAATCATAAGACCTGTACCACCGACAGCTCGGGATACGTAGTGTACAAAGTGCCAATCATTAGGAGCCCCATCTTCGGCTTCTACCGAATACTGGCACATCGGAGACATAACAATCCGGTTTTTTAGCTTTAGACCTTTTAGTGTATAAGGTGTTTGTATTAGAGACATTCAATCACTCCTGTTATTTATTTGTTTGCGCATGCAAATATATACCCGTATGATAGAATTATAAACAATCATTGTATTTTTGCAAGTATAGCGGTCTATATGGCTAGCACATGAATTTAGAATGGAGGTGGAGGAAATGAACATTATTGATGCTTGGATGAACTATTCGAAATTTCATACGAGAATCTTAAAAGCAATGAATCACACATTAATGGAAGAGTATCAATTAGGAATGAATGATTTTTACTTGCTTTACTTCCTTGGAGAAGCTGACGAAGGAGAATTGCAACAGTCACAATTGCAAACATTGATGGAACTAAGCCCAAGTGCACTGTCTAGAATGATTGTGCGGTTGATCAAATATAAGCAATTGAACATTATTGAAAAGCATTCTCTAGATCATGATAAAAGAGGATATGCGATTCGCCTAACAAAAACGGGGAAAGAGTTATTAAACCAACTTCATAGCACGTTAGAACAAAAGCTAAATCACTCGTTAACAGAAGAAGACTTGGCGCATGTTCTTTCGTTAAGCAAACCGTGATGGGCCATGTGTGGAGAGAGTTGAATGATTGGTGGACTGTAGCCTTAATATGTTGAACATAAAGAAGATCGGATTCACTTAAAGGCAAACGGAGCAAGGAATACTACAAGTGGAGGTAACAATTTTGGACGAAAAATTAGTAAGAGTTGGAACGACGTACATTCCCGTAGCCAATGTTGAATCATCAGCCGGTGGTATACGGTTAAATTAGGGGCAAACCTCACATATATAGATGGGGATAAAGCGATAGTAAACCTTGCTAACCAAAGTATGTTCTTAGTGAAGTCAAGCGAAGGCCAAACGTCTAATTTTATTGATGTTTATGGTGAGGAATGCTTTTCTTTAACATTTGAAGTAAACGGATTGGAATCGTTAAAAACTTTGCATAAAGAATTTAAAGAGAATGATATTAAGGTTGGACACATTGAAAACCGGGGTCATGCTGGACGAAACTTTGTGTTCTTTGATCCAAATGGGAATAAATTCGACGTATGGAGCGAGCTTAGTCCGTCATAACCATGCGATTTGTGGAGGTGATCTGGGTGTGGATCCATTAACGAATGTCACAATGACCATTCCGAAGGGGTGCGATAATGCCCCACGAAAAAAGATTGTCATTGACTTGATCGTAGCTTTCTTAGCGAAGGATGGGGATACGATTCGTACGAATGTGAGCGAATCGGCTGTTTGGATCAACATTGCAACGAGTGAAGAGTTACGTGGCATCGATCAGATTGTGAGCCGTTTGGATGAGAACGATCAACAGTTAACTGACGTTGAGGTTTCATCTGTCATTACCCACGGGAAATTTGCATCGATTGATGGCGTTGTCCATTATGAAGACGGGCCAGCTCTTTATTTTTGTGAAGTGCTTACCTTTACAAATGCCTCCAATAAAGGTGTAGTCAAAGAGATGAAATCGTACCATGTGCTGAAATGACCTTTCAAATTAGCATCAGCACTAACGAATGGATTCCAGTAATTAAAAATACCGCGGGTATGAGGCAAAAAGCAATAAACCATCCTTTGTTCATCCGATCTGCAGGATTTACGTACGCATGCAAGATGGCGAGGAAAGACGTAGGCGCAGCAACGAGTGAAAATGCCACGTTTACCCAAGAATCGATCGGGTCACCGTATTCGTACGTAAACGTTTGATAAAGCTTAATCACTGTAAGAATGCATAAGACAATAAATAGCGTAACTGCACTCCATTTTAATGATTTCATCCGATCCCCACCTTAGCGTTCCCGCTTAGAAAATACGGAATAATCGCAAGACTCCTTCGCCGCTGCCGCTCATATGTTTAATGACGAAATACAAACTGCAAATCATAATCACAATTCCGCTCGTGAGTGCGGTATAGGCCAGCGCTTTGCTCCGTTCTTTCAATAGTGGATACAGTAACAAGAACATGATGCCTAAAAAGAAAAAAATTAAGATCGTCATGTAATGTGCGTGGATGGCGTGCTCTCCGTAATGCAAGGAAATCCCTCCTAGAATACTTATTCTACTCATCAATACCCTACTACAAGCTATACAAACATTTGCATCACGTCTCCCTTAACTTGGGGAGCTGTTAAACCACTCCTCCTCCGACTGAATATGGGGGGATTTATATTTCGGTACCGGTTATCCAAATACTGGAAGATCAGTACCGAAAAGAGCAAAGTACCGGCATTAGGCATCCAAATGTTGGAAGCGCAGTACCGAAAAGAGCCAGGCATCGGCATCGTGCATCCAAAT
>NZ_BAWZ01000021.1:0-68901 GCF_000698105.1 Geomicrobium sp. JCM 19037
CCGCGTTACCCTCCAACCCAACACCCAACAGCGCAATCAGGAAAACCTTAAGTTCATACTATATAAATCATCAAATTACAGTATATTCCAGATCTATAGGTGCTAAAAAACCACATAATCCTGCTCACCCCTCAACATAAAGATGAGATATTAGTACCGGGTGCGCTTAAAAGATTAGCTGTTTTTTAGTGACTTTCGCCCTGACGAGGCATCCATTCAGTTTCGTTTACTTCACCGCGCGTTGTTTTCTTTTAAGAAGATCTTGAAACTTGGCATCTAGCTCTTTTTTCTCTTCTTCAGTTGTTGCGACGCTGAGCTTGCTTAATGTTTCTGTAATTTGCATTTCAATCGCTAAAAGATCTTCGTCTGTATGAGAATGAGCGGTTTGTTCGTCTCTTGAGAGCGGGCTGACGGTCGGCACGTTGTTGGCAAACGACAATTCATCGTCAGCGACTTCGTCGACGAAGCTACGATCATGGCTAACAAAAATGATCGTACCAGGAAATGAACGTAACACTTCCGTAAGTGCTTCTTTTGTTGTGAGGTCTAAATAATTGGTCGGCTCATCCAATAGCAGAAGATTGTTATTATGCAAGAAGACGGTCGCAAGCGACGCGCGCACTCTCTCGCCACCACTAAGGACTGCGATCGGTTTATGCACATCTTCTCGCTTAAAACCGAGTCGTGCGAGCACGTTTCGAATGAACGTTTCTTTGTACGGGCTTTTTGCCGTCACATTTTCTAAAATGGTCTCATTTTCATTTAAGTTCTCTTGCTGTTGCGAGAAGATGCCTAGTTTTGCCGGACCTGCAACAGTAAGCGCCGAATCTCGACGTGCAACCATATTAAGAAGTGTCGTTTTTCCACTGCCATTTGCTCCGGTAATGGCAAGTTTTTGACCAGGTTTGATGGCTCCAGATACTTGTGATTTGAGCGAACGGTTGCCAACTTTCACCTCACAATCGTTAAATTGAACAGCATAACGACTATGAAGTTTAGGAAATTCTGCAATATCAAATACAATCACCTCATGCTCCATTGGCTTTTCTTTTTTTTCAAGCTGATCGATTCTGGAGTGCATCGTTTCTGCTGCCCGGTTCAGCTTCGCCTTCGTCGCTCGAGCACTTCGCTTGTGCAACCTTGCTTCTGAATTACCCATACGGCTTGGCGCCTTTTTTACACGACTGATTTTTGCTGAACATTTTCAATCGCTGATTCCAGCCGTTTTTTCTCTTTCGCATACGTTTCGTAATCTTTATTTTGCCGAACACGAGCGGCTTGTTTTTGTTGTTGATACGCATCATAATTTCCTTCGTACATCGTGACGGTCTGATTTTCAATCTCCCAAATGGTCGTACAAACCTCATTGAGCAACTGCTTGTCATGGGAAGTGAGTAGCACCGCACCCCGGTGCATTTTGAGGGTACGCTCAAGTCCTTCAATGCCTTGTATGTCCAAGTGACTCGTCGGCTCATCGGCGATGATTACGTCAGCTTCTTGGCCGATTGCGCTCGCAATCTTTTTCCTCGTGCGCTCACCCCCGCTCATCTCTCTATCGTCCTCTGGCACTCTCCATAGTGAGGCAAGCCGTGCATCCGGTTGGACGTCCCCCTCGTTGAGTTGTGGGATATAGACTGCATTCCCATATCTTTCAACCGTACCTGAATCCTCTTTGAGTTCCCCCGCCAAAATGGAGAGTAACGTCGACTTCCCTGCACCGTTGTCACCGACGACGCCGATGCGGTCTCCTTTGTACACATAAAGAGACTCGACGGAGAATACTTCCTGTCCTTCATAATTCTTTGATAGTTGTCTAGCGTGTAATAGCACGCAAAAACCCCCTCTAAAGACATTTAGAGAGGGTCCGCAAATCGTTCTGCTGCTTATCTATTCACACACGCACAAATAAACATCACCGAACGAGCGTGTGTGTAGGCAGGTAAGTACGAATGGACAGACGAATCCCATCTCTAAACATCTTCAAAATGATGTTCAATCTCATTGAACGTATTCTGATTATGTTTGTTGATAAGATTAGTTCCACATTCGCGACAGTACCTGTACCTTTCTTAGAATTGAGATTATCATCACATACGTTTTCAAAAATGTCAACGCTGTCTGTTTTTAATGAGTAGTACGAACCGAGTCGCATGTAAAGCGACAGTGAGTACGTAAAAAATAAGAATGATCATATCGACAACGAGCGGGTTTTCGAAATCTACATATAACCAGACGATGAGTCCTCCCCCGAGTAGCAGAAAGAGGTTGAATCGGCCGAATTCATTCAAAAGTTGCATCGTGCTTCTCCTTACATTCAATTAAAGGTTTGAAAAAACGAAAAAGGATGAGATAACGAGCAATACGAACGCAACGAGCAGCAAAGAGATCGCATTCATAACCTTTCTTCCTCCCTTAGTGTACTGTTTCTATCGTATCTCGCTTCTCCTTAGAAACGAACCGTTCTTTCTTGCGATTTTCTTACAATTTTGTAACAAATCATAAAAGAAAAGTGCACTCAATAGCTTGAGTACACTCTCCAATCGGTTCGGTAAGGTTTTGCCATTTCTGTCTTTATTCCGTCTGCTTCACTTCTTAGTCGGCTTAAATCTTTCTTTATGTCTTCAATCTCTAGTTGGACTTTTTTAAGCTCCTTTTTCATCGGATCCACTTAAAGTTTTGCCCCCCAATAAACACTCTAGATCTTGTGCTATCTGTCATTATACTAAAGGCAGGGTGGCAGAAACATATGATAAAAGTCAGAAATCTACACGTTTACATTCGCTACGAAGGAATCATTCTCTGTGTTTTCTATAGGTGTGGTGCTCTTTTGCTAAATGAAGCGTGCGCATAAGGTCACAAATGATGACCATCGTTGGATTAAGAGCGGGCGTGATCTTTTACTTGTTCTCGAAGCGCTCGCTTTAGAAACTTTCCAACAGAAGTTTTCGGAAGTACTTCTAAAAACAGCACCTGATCAGGTACCACCATTCACAAATTGCGTCTCAAGATGTTGGAGCAGCTCTTCTTCGGTCACGACCGAACCTTCTTTGCGAACGACACAAGCCATTGGTCGCTCCTGCCATTTTTCATCTGGCACGGCGACAACAGCGGCTTCGAGCACTCCAGGATGGGCCATAAGTGCATTCTCTAAATCGACGGAAGAAATCCATTCCCCACCACTTTTGATTAAGTCTTTCGTTCGGTCAACGATGGCAATCGATCCTTCTCGGTCAATCGTGACAACATCTCCGGTGTATAGCCATCCGTCTTTGAACGTTGCCTCGGATCGCTCGTCGTTATGATATGCATCGGCAATCCATGGACCGCGAATGAGTAGCTCTCCCATTTCTTTTCCGTCCCACTTAATCTCACCATTCTCATTCACGGCCTTCAGATCAACGAGAGGTACCGCCATTCCTTGCTTGGCTCGAATGTTCAATTGCTCTTCCTTCGAATCTTTCAATTGATGACTCTTCAACTGAGAAACGGTTGCCAGAGGTGCAGTTTCCGTCATCCCATACGCGTGCAAAAAGTCAATGCCGTACACATTTTCAAACTGCTCGATCATTCCTTTTGGTGCAGCAGATCCTCCACAGAGCACACAACGCAAACTGCTCGTGTCATACGACCCTTTTTCTAACACTTGTAAAAGACCAATCCAAATGGTCGGAACCCCTGCAGTAATCGTTACTTTTTCTTCTTGGATAAATTGTGCAATGAGCTCGGGGGTGAACTGTGGACCTGGAAGCACTTGTGTTGTTCCAAACCAAGTTGCCGCAAACGGCATGCCCCATGCATTCACATGAAACATCGGTACAACCGGCAATGCCGTATCCTTTTCAGAGATAGCTGTTGAATCGGTTAACCCTAGTGAGAGGCTATGCAACACAATGCCCCGGTGCGAATAGAGCACTCCTTTTGGCTTGCCTGTTGTCGCTGACGTGTAACACATTGCGACAGGTTCATTTTCATCCAAATCGGCGACAAATGAGAAGTTCTCATCTCCTTCTTGAACGAGATCTTCATATGAATACACCGGTGAGAGAGAGGTTTCAGGGAGTGACGGTTTATCTGTCATGATAATAAACGCTCGTACCGTCGTTAGTTGATCGGCCACACGCTCAATGAGCGGTAAAAGATCTTCATCGACGAGAACGACACGATCTTCAGCATGATTCATTACGTATACGAGGTGCTCTGGTGGCAGACGAAAATTAACCGTATGAATTACCGCTCCGACACCAGGAATGGCAAAGTACGCTTCAAGGTGGCGATGGTGATTCCAAGCAAGTGTTGCAACCCGTTCCCCGCGCTGAACGCCTAATTGCTTAAGGCACTTGAAAGCGCGCGTGTTCGTCTGCCAATATCTCGATACGACATTCGCTGTACATTGTCCAATGTCCTGGAAATGACCTCTTTGTCTGGAAAGTATCGTTCTGCTCTTTCTAGCATTGGAGGTATCGTTAATGGCGTGTTCATCACCTTAATCAAACCCTTTCATGTTTAGATGCAGCGCTCTCCACACCGGTTTGTTTTTTTATTTCGGTGGCATACGAACCGCTCCGTCGAGACGAATCGTTTCTCCATTTAACATGACGTTATCGACAATTGATGCGACCAGTTTCCCGTACTCAGACGGGTAACCAAGTCTTGACGGGAATGGGGTCATCTCTTCAAGTGACTTACGTGCTTCTTCTGGTAAACTTTCAAACAACGGCGTTTCAAATAAACCTGGAGCAATGGTGACAACTCGTATGCCTAATGAAGCCAAATCACGACTTATTGGTAGTGTCATCCCTGCTACGCCGCCTTTGGACGCACTGTATGCCGCTTGTCCAATTTGCCCATCGTATGCGGCGATCGATGCGGTGTTAATGATGACCCTCGTTCCCCTTCTTCATTGGTCTTATTGTCCTTCATTCGTTCTGCTGCAAGTCGAATGACGTTAAACGTACCGACAAGGTTGATTTCAATCACCTTTTTAAAAGACTCCACCGATGCGTTCCTCGTTTTCCGGTCGTTTTTTCCGCAGATCCAATACCTGCGCAGTTTACAACGGTATTCACCTTACCGAACACACGAACGGCTTGATCCATTGCGGTCGTTACACTCTCTTCATCTGTGACGTCTGTGACGTAAAACTCCACGTTTTCACCTAGCTCACTCGCCAGCTTTTCTCCTCTCTCTTCGTTCACATCCAAGATGGCAACGTGCGCTCCATCACGAACAAATTGCCTAACGGTCGCTTCCCCTAATCCTGAGGCACCACCTGTTACGACTGCTTTTACTTCATCTCTTTTCATCTGTACATCCTCCAAGTTGTAAGCCTTTTCATTTTTTCCTAATGAATCGATTCTCTCATTGCTACATTTCGCTGAATTTCGCTATTTTCCTGCTAAAAGAAAAAATTACCACTTATAAAAGAACGTATGTTCGTGTATACTCATTGTGAGGTGATCCACATGGCAAACAAACTTACTCCCGGTTCAAACATGCGCTGGGAATCAAGTCGAATGATTTTACCTGAACACCGAGAAGCTTGGCTAACCCATCAACAGGACACAACAAAGGTGAAAAAGCCCATCCTCGATGAACAACGCTGGCTCGAATTTGAACTCATCTTAAGAGAAGCGATGGAATATAACGAGCCCCTGCGATTCACATACTGGAAGAACGGATCATTCTTCGAACTCGCAGGCTACTGCCATTACGTCAGCCATGACCAGAAGCAATTCCACATCGTTTGCACAAACGATGATGTGCACTACCTGAAGTTCGATGTGGTCATGAATGTTGAACGTGCGTAAGCGTGAATGCATCGAAAAATCGTCATCACTACCGTGTGCCGTTGGATAGCTCCCGCACACTACCCATCCCGTTAGTCGATCGTTCAATGCTCAGCGACTATGGGCGAGTGGAAAAACGAACACCCAAGCCACAAAAGTCTCGATAAAAGCAGACAGCGTAGCCGGCCAGACCACAGAGCCAAGCTGTTATTCGGTAGTGATGGCTGTACATACAGCCATCACTACCGTTGCACCCCCACTTTGTGTAGCGTTTCACGTTGTTCGCTTCCATTTCCGCCACCTTTTCTCAACGCATTTCGTCACACGTACATCACTTAACAGAAATCGATTTGATTAAAGCTGATTTATCTTTTACGCGATGCAAACAATCTTCTCTTTTTTTAATATAGCCTGTGATCATAAAGTAAAAACTAAGTCCAACCACCGCTAAAGAAAGCGGTAAAAGACTAGAAACTGGACCTTCAACAGAATAAGCAGCATTCATCGTTAAAAATCCGAAAACAATCGCCAACACACCGAACATCACCGTGACTACGCCTAATAACACTCGAATGTTTTTTACCGTTTTCAGCTTCATAAATCTCCCTTCTTTACACTCAATGATTTTGATTTAACCATTGGTAGAACGACCTCTCTTCAATCACATTCAGAATGCAGTCGGTGCCGTATTCGTTTACCATGCTCTCAACCTCATCAGGGAAAAGGTGCTCCACATTCATGCGAATGTACGGCAATTTTTCTTGTGCCTTGATTGAGCGCAGATTTTCCGCTTTCGCTCCTGCGAAAACAAGTTGGAGATTCAGCTCATCAAAGGCAAATTGAAGAATTTGTTTTTTTGCTGCGGCGTTCATTCCCTGCCCCCAATACGGATAACCGATCCACGTACCGATGTGGCACGAACGCTTGCTCAAATCCACCTGCTTCAGTGTAATCACACCGACGATCTTGTTTTCGAATACGATCGCTCTTGAATACATGTTTCCCTTTGCCTCTTCTGCATTGACGAAGGAGATGAAAGCACGAGTGCCCTCCACCGACGTTTGTGCTTTGCTGAGGCCTAGTGCCCCGCTAATTTTCTCGTGTGAGGATAATGCCGATACGTGTTCAGCATCTTCCAGTTGGTGCGGCCGTAACGTAATCATTCCATCCCTTCTCTCTATCTGTTCGGCAATCTGACAACTGCTCGTATTTCCTGTAGGTGATGACGATCATGTTCCGCAAGCCCTATAAAATATGCGGACACGGTCAGTTCGGTTTCCCCAATGAAGATGGGGCGATTCCAGTCTGTTTCATGAATGTCTCGAATGGACTGTAAAAGATCTGTCCTTATGTTAGTGAATTCGGCGATGATGTCGCGTTGTGCGATACACCTTCCACGTTCAGCTGCTCGGCTGTTGATCCCTTCACGCTCTGGTCCTTTAGGAAGTGGATGCTGCGAAAATAAATAAGGGAGGCGTTTTTGCAAAACGAAGTCGTCCCAAGGAATAAGATGGGCAATAACTTCAGCAACTGTCCACCCGCCACGCTTGACGGGTGTCCTCCACTCATGCTCATCGAGCCTTTGCAAAGATGTCACAACGGATAAGACGCGGGTATGGTGGGCGATAATTCGTGCTTGGTGTTCTTCCATCGTACGCTCCTTAACTTAACGTGAGTTGTCCATTGATAGCCCGAAATACCTCTCGATCTTACTCACTTCTGCCATCGTCCGTTTAATACCTACCGCTGACTGAAACCAATTGTCTCTCGTAATGCCAAATCGGTCGACACACGGAGAGATGAAGAAGGTCGTTTCCGCTGGAAACACTGATTGGTAGGAACATAACACCCTTCTTGCATGACACGCCTTACATACAATGAGAACGGCCTTCACTGAGATTTGCTCTCTTTGTAAAACCTGATAAGAAAAACGAGCATTGTCAAGCGTGTGAGTCGCTCGGTCTTTTTTTAAGATACGAGCATCGGGAATACCATAGGCGAGACCGCTCTGCCGCAAGTACGCCCACTCGGTCGTCTGTAAGCGAGTATTGAAGCCACCAGAAGGGAGGATGAATGGCGCCAATCCACGTTTGTAAATCAAAGCTGCCGTTTCCATCAACTGACGATGATCAGCACCTGGAATAAGGATCACATCTGCATGACTCCCTTTCGTTTCAACGAAAATAAAGTTCGTCATCTGTTCAATGAGTTGAGGTCGGATCATTCACGATCAACCTTTGCCACGTACGTATCGTTTTCTGAGGCGCTATGAATGCCGTATGACAGTGAAAAATCAAAGTCATCTGGACGGGCATTTGGCAACGCTCTATTTGATTCCGATGAACGTGTTCCACATGCGGCCAATCGCATGAACGAGCAGACGTTCCACGCGCGATGTCGCGCTTCTCAGCCTCCTCACTTATTCCTTCACTGACGCATTACGATGAACCCACCCGTGCTGAATAATCTGTTCAGTATGTTCCCCGAGCGCAGGTGCACCCGTTCGGACTCTGGCTGGTGTCTCGGATAAGCGGATCGGCTGGGCAATGGTTCGCCCAGAAGGTGCATCGTCCTGAATCATCTCCCGATGGACGACTTGAGGATCTTTTGTCATTTCTGCAAATGTCGCCACTGGTGTGACACAAGCATCCGAATTAGCAAAAATCGCGGACCATTCTTGAAAAGAGCGTTTGTGGAACTCTCGCTGCACTTCTCGTTTTACTTCACGCTGAACGGCAGCGTCGCCCGTTTGCCTACTGATGAGGTCCGGTCTATCTATTTGTTCACAGAACAAACGCCAAAACTTAGGTTCTAACGCACCGACAGCGAACCAGCGATTGTCTTTTGTTTCATACGTTTCATAACAAGCGAGACTTCCACTTAATGGCAACTCGCCTCGGCTTTCTTGAGCACCACTTGAAAGAAACTGCGGCAAGCTCGTTTGCATCCAGGAAAGGGCGCCATCTAGCATGGAAATATCGACAAACTGACCAACGCCAGTACGATCTCGCTCATGAAGAGCAATCATAATTCCCGAGAAAGCGAGTAATCCCCCGCCTCCGATATCCCCAATTTGTGCAGGAGGAATGACAGGCTTTTCACCAGCATGTCCAGATAGGTCTAAGATTCCCGCACGACTAATGAAATTCACATTGTGACCGGCTTTCGTTCGATCAGGTCCAGACTGCCCGTAGCCAGTAATTGCACAATAGACAAGTCGTTTATTTTCAGACTTGAGGGTTTCATAACCAATGCCTAAACGGTCCATCACACCTGGCCGAAAGCTTTCAATGACTACGTCCGCTTCTTTGACAAGTTTGAGAAAGTGGTTGCTGCCTTCCGGTGACTTTAGATCAAGGCAAAGGCTACGTTTGTTCCGATTCAAACTATGAAACATTGCTTGTTTCTCATCGGAAATGAGAGGGTCAAGACGAGCGGGGTCTCCATCAATACTCTCAATCTTAATCACATCTGCTCCAAAATCAGCAAACATCATCGAACAATAAGGACCGGGCAGTAGCCTTGATAGATCCAATACACGCAAATCATTTAATGCCACGATGAACCCTCCCCACTAGAAACGATTCTTTCAATAATGGTTGCGTTCGCCATGCCATTTCCTTCGCACATCGTTTGTAGTCCGTAACGTCCTCCAGTCCGATCCAACTCATCCATCATCGTAATCATTAGACGCATACCACTTGCGCCAAGAGGATGACCAAGCGCAATTGCCCCACCTAACGGGTTCACTTTGCTCGGATCTACACGAAAAGCATCCAGCCAAGCAAGCGGTACCGAAGCAAACGCTTCGTTCACCTCAAAATGATCGATTTGATCAATCGATAACCGTGCTTTTTCAAGCACTTTTTCGGTCGCTGGAATTGGACCGGTAAGCATAAGCGTTGGATCAGAGCCGACTACCGTTCTTGCTACAATCCGAAACCTCGGAGTAAACCCTAACGCTAACGCTCGTTCTTTTGACATGATGAGCATTGCTCCAGCCCCGTCACTAATCTGACTAGAGTTGCCGGCTGTAACGTTTCCTTCTGGATTAAACGCAGGGGTTAACGCAGCAAGCTTTTCAAAGCTCGTATCCTCTCGCGGTCCTTCGTCTCGGTTGACAATGTGTTGTTGACCGTCTGCCTGTGTGACAGTGACGGGCATAACAGAGCGATCAAAATACCCGTTTTGCAGTGCCCGAACCGCACGTTGATGACTTTCTAAAGCATATTCGTCCAATTGTGCCCGCGTCATTTTCCACTCGTCAGCAATTCGGTCCGCTGACAACCCTTGATGCAAAAGTTCATAACGTTTCGATAATTCCGGACTCGGTTTTACTCCTTGTACCGTTGACCCGAGAGGCACTCTTGACATGTTCTCGATTCCACCAGCAATGACAACGTCCATATCCCCACTCTGAATCGCTTGAGCCGCAAAATGGACGGCCTGTTCACTTGAACCACATTGCCGATCAATTGTCGTTCCAGGCACTTCCACTGGTAAACCTGCAATTAATGCTGCGGTTCGCGCGATGTTTTGTGACTGCTCACCAACTTGACTTACACAACCGAGAATCACATCCTCAATCTGATGGGGATCCAGCTGCGCACGCTTTACGACTTCGCGAATGACCCTACTTGCAAGCTCATCGGCTCGCACCTGACTTAACTGTCCATTCCGCTTGCCAACAGGTGTACGCACAGCTTCTACGATGACGACTTCTCTCATCTCATTCAACTCCTAACGTTTTGTAAAGGCTTCGAATCTCTTCTGTCGGTTGACTGGTGAGTGAGGGAATCGAATGCCCCGCTTCAATAAGCGCTCGAATGATACACATTCCGTAAAAGTATCCGGTCCTTGGAATGACCGCGTCCGGTTGCGCCATAAAGTACGTGGTCATTCGCTCCTTCGTTAACGGCAAATCAAATTGTTGGTCCAATTCTCGAATGATGTCACGTTTATGTTTGTTCATTTGTACATACGTAGCGGAACTACAAAAGAGCATACGTTGTAAATTCCCGTCTGTCATCGGCTCCCTATCCAACTCAAGAGCGGTGAGCAAAGCTAATCCCTCGGCAATCGCCAACTGTCCGACCGTCCACATTCGTTTCCCAAATTCATCCAACCGGGAAAATCGAACGAGGTGATTCATTTCATGGGCGATGAGAACCGGTCGGTCCGTATGTACAAGCCGTTCAATACCCAAATAAAGAAACGGACGAGTTGCTCTTAATGCACAACCGTCAATATGACCGAGGCCAACGAGCAAATACACATCAAAATCTTCATCAAACTGGAGGAAACGAGCAGCGTCTTGTGCTCGACGACGAATGGCACGCTCATCTACACACGCAACGCCCGCCCGGGCATCTCGAATCAGCTCATTGGCATCAATTGATGCAAATAGCGCACGTTTCTCCTCAATCCCTACAATCTGATACAGCAGCTCAAATATCGGTTCAAACACTTGTTCATAATCCGAAATGTATGCCAGCCACGAATGTTCATCCACTGGAGGTGACTTCATGAAGTCGCGATAACCATGTATCACATCCATCGGTCACACCGAATCCGATACCAATTTGCCGTAATAGACGAGATCCAAAAACGCCCCGTCTTTATGCACATGCTCTCTTAACACACCTTCTTTTTTCATTCCACACTTTTCTAATACACGACCTGAAGCGGGATTGAACGTCATGTGACGCCCGTATATCCGGTGAAAACCTTTGGACTGGAACCCCCACTCCAACACGGCACAAGCCGCTTCGGTCGCATACCCCCTCCCCCAATGCGGTTCTCCCAACCAATAACCGATTTCGCCATGACCGTGTTGCGCGTTTTCAGAAAGTGACATCGAGCCAATCACTTTCTTTTCGTCCTCTGTTGTGATCGCCCATCGATACGTATTCTTTGTCTCGTGAGCGATCCAAGCTTTTGCATCCGCAACCGCATAAGGAAAAGGCAAGTGAAGTGTAGATTCGTAAAGCTTTTTATTGTTGCAAAGCGTCGCCACCTGCTTGGCATCCGCCATCCGTAACGTCCGTAACACTAAGCGCTCAGTAACGATACGATATTCATCAACCGCTTGACACATCTTCACTGCCCCCTTTAGGTGAACTCCTCAAAATTTTCCGATATCGATTTTTCCACTCGTGTGAAAGTGACTTGAGTTCGAGCATTGATTGGATTTTTGTAAGGTCTTCACGTTTAAAATAAACATCGCTGCACATCCAAACACTCGGCGAATTGACGGTTCGCTCCATAAGCTCAAGGGTGTCTCCTTCTTTTATACAGCCTGGCTGCAAAACCCTCGCAAAAAAGCCAGAGTAGCGGGTTTCAATAAAGCGGGCAAACACTCCATTAACATTCAGTTTTCGGTCGATCGTGTTGCACGGCACTCGTCCTTGGCTAATCTGAACAATCGCACTGCCCATCGTGTAAATGTCCCCAATATAAACATCTCGCTCCAGCAAGTTCGTAACGGTTACATTTTCGCCAAAAGCTGGGGCTGTAAGGGAAAGGTCAAATTCTTCCTCCCACATCTGATAGTGTTCAAACGGATAAAAACTAATGGCACGATCTCTGCACCGTGGTTCTTCGTATTGCCAACACCGTCTCCTTCAAAGCCGTCGTATGTCAAATCAACAGCTTTTACAGGTTGCTTTTGAATGCCTGTAACAATTGACTGATCCACCAACTGACTGTTCATTTCCTTCGGCAAGCCGATGGATAGTGTATGAATGCTTGGATGTAGCATGCGGTTTCTCCTTTACGTTACAAGTAATCAATGGTTGTCCATATGGTCTTGCATTTCCTCTATAAACCGAACGTTGCGACCGTTTAGAACGTTCCAAGTTCAGCGTAACACATTCTTCGTGTGCCGACGTAAAAAAATGGGTAAAGTAAAAGAAATTGGATGTTGAGGTGATCGAATGAAACACAACGAAAGCGACGTGATTATCATCGGAGCAGGGCTCACTGGACTTTCAGCTGCGAATCGGCTCATCGAAGATGGGTTTCACGTAACAGTTCTTGAAGCGATGGAGCGAGCAGGTGGAAAAGTAGAGTCTGTAGAAAAAGAGAGTGGATGGTTTGAACGGGGACCGCAATTCGTAAATGATGATATGTCCGAAATGGTCAAGCTCATTGAACGAGCGGGCATGACATTAGCGGAGACGACGATCGCTGACAATGCAGCGATGATTCATGCAGAAACGAAAGAAGACGCGGACCAACGAACGGAGCCACTCGTCCCGAAGTTATTTGCCACCCACTTAACCGACGATATTCCACTCGCTCAATTGTATGCGAATGCGGGCATGAATGATACGAGCCTTTCCATTATCCGTAGCATGCAAACAGAACTCGTTACGATCGAACCTGATCAATTGAGCGCTATCGCACTTATTGATACGAATAACCGCTACCCATCAGAAAAAAGCGATCTTACCCACCAAGCTTCAGGTCCACTTGGAACCGTCATTACCTACTTAGCGGACCGACTTGAAGATCACTTGATCTATGAAGCACCGGTCACACACGTCCGGACTTCAGACAAGATGTATACCGTTCATACGAAAAACGAGCAGTACACTGCCCCTGCAGTCATTGTTGCACTTCCCCCTGCTGTGGCAACCTCTCTAAATTATCCAGAAGAGGTTGAGTACCAGTTTCGCGACGCATTATCTAGCTACACGAACGGCGCGATCGTAAAAGTAACTTGGCAATTTGAACAGCCATTTTGGAACGATTTGCATGCCAAGAATACAGAGAAACCGATGGCAGGTCTAGTGTTTACAAACCCTGAAGGCATTACCGTTTCTGTATCAAGCAAAGCAAATGGACAACCTCGATTAACGATGTTTATCGGCGGAAACGAAGCGAAGCGCTTTTCCACTATGAACGAGAAAGAACGTATTCACGAAGCCACGCGCTTACTCGCTATGGGTGTCGGTTCAGCTGCCTATGACTATACGGATGCGACTGACAGCGTGTGGGTGGACCACCCCTATTGTGGAGGTGGCTACGGAGCAAGCGTCCATTTCGGGGGTCAGCCGGATGCGGCAGAACATTTACGTCTACCATACGAGCGCTTTTTGTTTGCGAGCAGTGAAACCGCGACCGAATTCCCGAACTTTATGGAAGGAGCGGTACGTGCAGGGATCCGCGCGGCGATGAATATCAAATAAATGATCTATGACCCAATCCCCACTTGGGAATTGGGCCACATCTATTCGCTTTCCTCTTCCTCATCATGTTTTGTAATACGAACTTGGCTAATTTTCTTCTCATCAGCCTCCAGAATTTCAAACGTCAAATTGTTAAACTTGATGACTTCTCCTATTTCTGGCAACCCGCCATACTGAGCCAACAGAAAACCAGCAAGGTTATCCTCGTCTTCGGGGATGTTCGTCGAGAACACGTTATTTAAACGGTGTAATGTGAGCTTACCCTCACAAATGATCTCATGATCCGTTTGTTTCACAATAAATGATCCGTACGTGTCTGTTTCATCTTCAATGTCTTGTCCGATCATCGCTTCGATGAGATCCTCATGGGTAACAATGCCTTCAGTGCCTCCGTATTCATCATGGACGACAGCAAAATGTTTCTTTTCCTGTAGCATCTTTTTGAATACGGAGTTTACCGCCTGAAATTCATGTACGTAAAGCGGACTCAGATCAGAAACTTCGCGCACGGTGCGGTCTGGCTCCGTAATCCATTGAAGAGCAAACTTCGAATGAAACACACCGACAATGTGATCGATGTCGCCTTCATAAATTGGATAACGCGTGTATTGGTTATTGCTTAAAATTTCTTTAGCTTGTTCAAACGTGTACTCTACAGGAATGGCTTGGATATCTATTCTAGGCGTTTTTAAAATGTCTGATACGTTCAGTTTTGTGAAATCCAACATCCCTTTTAGCCGTTGCATTTCATCTGGAGCAAACGTTCCTTCCGTATGACCGATATCTACCATCGCTCTCATTTCATCTTTGGAAAATGTTGCTTCGTCCTCATTTCCTCTACCTAACACCCGAATAACAAAACGTGTAAACATGTTCAACAAGTATGTAAACGGCTTTAATACTTTAAGCAAGATATACGTAAACGGATACACAATATGAGAGATCCGCTCCGGATACGCTGCTGCAATTGATTTCGGCAACACTTCCGCAAAGATGATAATCATTACCGTTAAAACGGCAGTTGCAATTCCTACATTAATGCCATATTCTAGCGCCACAATCGTCACGAGTGACGGCAAAATGATATTAGGGACATTGTTTGCAATTAAAATGCCCGATATAAACTCCTCAGAGTTCTCGACAAATTTCAATAAGTTTGCCGACCGTTTGTCCCCATTGGCAGCTTTAGATTGCAATTTAATTTTGTTCGTAGCAGTGAGAGCTGTTTCGCTTCCGGAAAAAAAACTGGATGCGAGAAACAGCAAAAATATCGCGATAATCACAAGACTTCCTCCACTCAAGATATAAACGTTTGTGTATACAATTTCCATTTCTTGTTCTTATTATAACGTAGTTAAAGCTCTTATGCTTAGCATCGTATACCTCTCAATAATTCGTGCATACTACACGTAATTTAGGAGGGTAAAATTTATGAGCCTTTGGGAAGAAGATTACAACATACCGTCGTTTCCCGCAGTTACCGCGGACGACTCGGCAGACGTTATTATCGTTGGGGGTGGCATTACCGGCATTACAGCGGCATACCTACTTACAAAAGCGAATGTGTCTGTCATACTTATTGACGCTGATCGGTTAGTAAACGGAACGACCGGCCATACGACCGCAAAAATTACTGCTCAGCACGGCCTCATCTACGATGAACTCATTCAACATACAGACAAAACGAAAGCAAGGCTTCACTATGAAGGTGCTACTGATGCATTAAACATGATTAAAGAAACAATTGAATCCTTGGCAATCGATTGCGATTTTGTTGATAAGAACGCTGTTCTCTACGCAGAGAATGACGTGTACGCTCGTAAATTAGAACGAGAAGCTATGGCTTACAAAACGTTAAACATTCCCCATGAAACGATCGAAGGCCCTCCAGATCTACAGGCGGTGGGCGGCTTGCGTATGCCGGACCAAGCGGAGTTTCATCCGATTAAGTACCTATCTTCACTCGTCCATTATATCACTAAACACGGAGGGCGCATTTATGAGCAGACAGTAGCAACAAACTTGTCTAAAGATGATCGTCCAGAAGTGATCACACGCGATGGCCATCGCCTGCAAGGGTCTCACGTGATCGTCTGTTCACATTTCCCTTTTTATGAAGGCAACCAATTTTATTTTACAAGAATGTACGCCGAGCGCTCCTACATTCTTGCCATCAAACCGAAACAAATGCCCGCAGAAGATGACATGTATTTAAACCCAGAAGATCCGGTCCGCTCTATTCGCAAAATGTCCTTCAGAGGAGAAGAACTTCTACTTATAGGCGGCGAACAGCATAAAACTGGACAAGGTCGTGCGACAAGCTCTCATTACGAAGCGCTTGAAACATTTGCCAATAAACATTTTGGAATTGAACGCATCGTTGACCGTTGGTCTGCCCAAGATTTAACAACGATTGATAAACTGCCCTATATCGGCAGGATGAGTGATGCACATCCGAACGTATATGTGAGTACCGGATATCGCAAGTGGGGGATGACGACCGGCACGTTAGCCGCAATGATCCTTTCTGACGCTGTCCATCTCAAGCAAAATCGGTATGCATCATTGTATTCACCCAACCGGTTTTATGCAAACCCTAGTATCGCGACCTTTCTTAGAGAGAACCTTAACGTTAGTAAACACCTATTACTCGGGAAGCTGGACTTGACGAATCAATCGTTAGATGATCTGAATACGAATGAAGCGATTGTGTTCAAGCATAATGGTCAAAGAAAAGGTGCATTTAAAGATACCGAAAATCACATCCACATCGTTGATACAACGTGTACACACCTTGGGTGTGAAGTGGCATGGAATGACGGTGACCATACTTGGGATTGCCCTTGCCACGGATCAAGATTTTCCTACACTGGAGACGTCATTGAAGGTCCAGCCGAAACCCCTTTACAAACACATGATCATAGTCTTTTTACGAACCTCGACACGAAAGATGATTCGTCTGGTTGGTAAAAAACAAAAAGAACTCGTCGATGTTGTTGACGAGTTCTTTTTTGTTTAGAGTAACCCTTTTTCATGGATCGCCTGCGATAACGACGATCGAACCGAGACTTCATCAAATTGTATACCTAGTTGTACTGCCGTTTGCGCAATTTCAGGACGTAATCCAGACAAAATCGTATGTACGCCTAATAGTCTTAGCCCTTGAATAAGCTGAAACAGTTGTTGCGCGACCATCGTATCGACAATCGGCACACCTGAAAGGTCCATAAACAACGTGGATACTTGCTTTTCAGCACATTGTTGCAATGTGTGCTCCAACATTATTTTCGCACGGTACGTATCAATATCTCCTACGATCGGTAAAAGAGCGGTATGTTTCGTGAGCAAAAGAACAGGTGCACTCAACTCTGCAATCGTTCTCTGTTGAGCAAGGTTTCTGCTTTCAGCAATTTCGTCATACGCTTTTGCAAACATTTGAATAACGGTGTTCATCGCTTCTGAAATGGCTATCGTCCAATCAAGCTCATCTCGTTCACTCCATTTTTCAGGAGATTGTTGGATATATTCATCCAATAACTGTTCATAGAGTCGTTGATTATGCGCGAATTCACGAATAATCAGATGAATGGGTGTGTTTTGATGATACTCATCTCGAGCAATTTCTCTTACCCAAGGTTCAAGCGTTGACTGGAACTCATCGATGGTACTTTTAAAGATCGTAAAGAAACGTGGATGAAAAGCATGATTCTGTTCCTTTAATTGATCAATTACTTCTTGATTCCTCGAAGCGTACACGCCTTCATTTTTGTCTAGCTTTTCGTACCAACGCTCAGTAACCGTTCTGCTATTCCTCATCATAAATTCATACAGACCGTCGTTTTGGCTCATAATCTTCTCTCCTGTTCCATATATATTTCTATCATAGAACATTTGTGCACAATTGTCTTGCAAAAATGGGGGTAGAGAAATATGTCGAATCAAGATGAACAGGTTGTGCATCTCATAAAAGAAGTGGGCACACAAATTGTACAATTAGAAGAAGAGTTAAAGCAGCTCAAACGGATGATCAAAACATTGGAAGAGAATGAAAAAAAGCTTCATGAGCAGATGGAAGAATACGAACAGCTACACCGTTACGTTCACAATAAAGTATGCGAGCATGATCGAGATATATTTTTGCTAAAGCCTAGAGGTGACCGATGAAACAAGAATGGTATTACCTCGTAGATGATGGCAATCAAATCGGTCCTTTCTCTGCAAAAATGATGGTGCAATTATATGAAGATGAGAAAATTCATAAAGAAACGTACGTATGGGATGGAATCATTGATGGGTGGCGCTACTTCTCAAGAACACAACTTTATGAACAATGGAAGTCCTATTCCATGCGTCATGAAAGGACAACCTTACAAGAGCCCGTAACTCGTATGCATAAATGGGAGGAAGTTATTGAAAAACGGGTGCTGCGAAAGCAATTCTTTGCTAAGATCTTTACGATCCATTCTTGGCAAGAAACGAATGATGTGTTATTCGCTCACCACCCCGTCCAAAAACCTGTACAACCTTGGGTGTACACGCGCGTCATGTTGTTAAGTATTTTTTTCTATTTACTCGCGTTCACATTGTCTTTTTTCGTAGCCAATAACCCGCTTTTCATCCCATTTGCCATAGCAGGTTTGCTTCTCCCTGGATTGTTATGGATTGTATTTCTTTTAGAGATTCAACGACACGTGCAATTGCTTCCAATAATCTATACCGTGATTGTTATTCTTTCGGGTGTTGTTGCCATGGTCGGCTACGCCACCGTTGCCATCACCGGCATCTCATTTATACTGTTAGTTTTCTTGATCGGAAGCGTTGCGCTTTATATGCGATTGTATAAGCATCAGGACCTTCCCCACGCCCTGTTTATAGGTGCGCTAATCGCCGTGCCATATGCAATCATTGAAGGCAGATGCTCCTAACATTTGCTGGGAGTAATTTGACGCTTTTCTCGTTGTACGGCACATTCCTCACTTGGGGCATGCTCATCGGCGCAAGCTTGTCAAAGCATTGGAACAAGTGGCAAAGCATCGGATTGTTTTCTTTCGCCATTCTTTTGGCTGGATTCTACTACACCTTCCCTATCACTTTCGTCATCGTTCTCGTTACGATCGTTGGATTAATAGCGATCCTCATGCTAATTTATGTACAATTTATTAAGACAGAGCAAAAAACAGGCGAATAGAACCACTCGCCTGTTTTAAGATTTCTTTTTATTTTTATGAATCCCTAAACGCGTTCTTTCACTTCGTACGTCAAACCCAAACTCATCCATACGTTTGATCATATTTAAGTACAACTCGCCATTTTTTCTCGTATCCATTCCATCAAATAAAGAAATAAAACGAACGCCTTGCTCGCGTAGCTTTGCTAAGTTGTCAATCAGTTGTTCACTCGATGATGCAAAACAGGAAAGCTTAATGACAACGATTGTGTCTTTCGACTTTACAGTGTCCATTAACTTCTCGAGCTCAACTGGTTCATCCGCTTTTCCAAATTCTTGTTCTTCAAACACAAAGTCTACACCGTAATTTTTAAGCATTTGTCGCTGAATAAAGCCCTTTTCATCGCGACTATAAGGATTTACATATCCATAGATCAATTCCGCATACCTCCTTTCGTCTATACTTCTGTCTCATACCTGTTTCTCGTCCTTTTCAAACGCCCTTTAAAAAAGCGGAATCTGCACATGCTCTGCTTCTTCAAGATTGGAGACGGTAATGCCGAGTAGCCGGATCCCTTTTTCTGCATCCCCTAACTCTGCCCATAATTCTTCAGCATATTCATAAATATCGTCAGAGGCTTGCACGTGACGGTTGCCACTCGCTCTTCTAGTAATCGTTTCAAAAGAATGGTAACGAACTTTAAGAACAACCGTTTTTCCTTTCTTACCATGCCTAACTAATGCGTTCATTACCTCATCTGCTAAGCGTTGAAGCTGAGCTAGCACTTCAGTTTCTGAGTACAAGTTTTTAAAATATGTATGTTCTTTACCCACTGACTTTCGTTCACGTTCAACCCGAATCGGCTTATTATCAATGCACGAATCTTTTTATAGTAAGACATGCCCGCTTTACCAAAAAGACGGATCAATTCCATCTGCTCTAACTGATACAAGTCATCCCCTGTATAAATTCCAAGTTCGTGCATACGTTGTGCCGTTTTTGGCCCGACACCTGGAAACTCCTCCACGTGTAATTGGCGCAGAAACCGCTCGGCTTCATCAGGAATGATGACCGTTAATCCCGCTGGCTTTTGCTGATCAGAAGCAATTTTAGCAATGAACTTATTATAGGAAACACCCGCTGAACTCGTCAGCTTTGTCTCTTTCCAGATGTCTCGTTGAATCATCCGTGCGACGACCGTCGCACTTGGAATGTTCTTTTTATTGTTCGTCACATCAAGATACGCTTCATCAATGGACATCGGTTCTACGAGGTCTGTATACCGAAGCATAATGTTTCGAATTTGTGCTGATGCCTCGCGATACGCTTCATAATTTCCAGACACAAACACACCGTGTGGGCATCTTTCATATGCTTCAAAGGCACTCATTGCGGAGTGTACACCGAACTTACGCGCTTCATAGTTCGCCGTTGATACGATGCCCTTTCCCCCGGTTTGGTGAGGGTGCTTCGCAATGATGACGGGTTTACCTTTTAGCCGTGGATCGTCTCGTTCTTCAACAGAGGAGAAAAACGCATCCATGTCGATATGAATAATCTTCCGTGAAATATCCCGATAAGGTTCTGGAAACTGTATTCCTGACGACACGGCTACTTCCCCCCTACTTTTATATACACTTATTATAGCGAACGTATGATCGTTCTTCAAGTGACGAGGGAACTTCACATGAACATTTCACTACCGGTTCTATATAGTGTTAACTTTAGATTTTCCTAATTTACGCTGTTGGATTGGAGGGGGAGTGCGGTGCCATTTTGCGCGCAGTTTGTTTAGTTTAACGATTTTTGCGCTCACTGCGCTAAACTCCTGCGCAGTTTGTTCCAACCGGAGAAGAGATTCAATGCCCATAAGCGAGCACCCTGTCGGCCCCAGTAAGGCCGAAGCCAATTCGGACCCGGTTCGGCGCCCCTCGCGCCGACGGCTTGTGGATACTTCGAGGCGGGGATGTACACATGACTCGGTGATCTGTAACCGAGTTGGCTCAATCTGCTCCCTAGTTTATGAGAATATACCGCTTTTCCAACGATTTCCCTTAACTTGAGAACCGTTCAGCCGCAACTCAAGCACAGTTTCCACTTTACGAAGCCACCCATTGGTTCTTGAAGAACTTCTTTCGTTCGACTTATATAGAACAATAACCTAACATTTAGTGTAGACCCGAAAAAATAAGCGACCCCGATTGGGGTCGCTTATTCATTTATTCCTCATCTTCGTCCTCGTCGTCAGAGTCCTCATCACTATCTTCTTCATCAACTTCTTCATCTTCACGCTCTGCCTTCTCATCAGCACCCGCAATTTCAATGTCGCGACCGAGCGTATAATCGACGCCTTCAGTATACGAATTACCCGCATTCCAAAGGAGGAACTCGTAAATATCGTTGTCATACAGCGCTTGAATTTGCGCTTCAACTTCATCTACCCCGTAGTTCATATAATTGCCAGATCCAAGATAGGAAGCTGTAAAGTCTTGAAGCCACGGTCTCGAAACCGGTGGGTTATCCAATTCACCTAAAACATCGTTTTCCAATTGTGAAAACCAATCCATAACATTGTATGGCTCCAGATCTGGAATTGGAATTCCTTCAATATGCCCAACACCCCAGTGACTTGGATAAGGCATGGCAGAGATAATGTCAACGTGCTCTGCAATTCGTTGATAATCTTGACCAATTGTTGGTGCACCGTCAGGAAGACAAACGGGTTCACCGAAAATATCTACAGAAACTTTCACACCATATTCTCTTAGTTCTTCACGAGCGTATTCAACAAAATCTGTAACCGCTTGGAACCGCTTCTCAGAACTCTCAACGTCCATATCGCCGTATTTACCGTAATCAAAATTCAAGCGATCTTCATTAGATGCGAGGTTTTCTGGGAAACGAATATAATCAAATTGAATCTCTTTAAATCCAGCCTTAGCAGCCTCTCTAGCTACTTCAACATTATACTCCCAAACTTCTTCAGAGAATGCACTAACAAACACATCGCCATAGTTTTCCCACATTGAGCCATCTGGCTCGGTATAGGAAAGTTGAGGTTCACTTTCACCAAGTACGCGGTCTTTAAAAACAACAACCCGTGCAATCGGTAGATCTCTGAATCTTCAAGCGTTTCCATCATCCCATCAACATCAGAAATAATGGCTTGTGAGTTGTTTTGGATTCGCTCATCTTCGGAGTCCGTATCAATAGTAATATTTCCGTGGTCGTCTTTAATATCAATAACCATTGAATTCAATTCGGTGCGATCTAGTAAATCAACTAACGTTTCGAACCGGTCCCCGCCTGCTGAATATGCGGTAGAATACACACCTCTCACACCGTCTTGAGGGTACTCAATCTCAATGCCACTATCGTATGTAAATCGATCAGGTATTAAGCGTGGGAGAAACAAGAGTCGATCTTCTTCTGATGGAACATCAAACAATCGTTCTTCTTCTGCTGCTTCATCTTCAGCTTCATCACTGTCTTCTTCTGCATCGTCTTCTGTTTCTTCTTCAGCATCTGCATCCGTTTCTTCAGCCTCTTCTTCTGCAGATACGTCAGTCACCCCAATGCTCAGTGCAAACCAGCCAGCAAACAATAAAGTTGATAGTTTCAAAGGTTTATTCATGAATTATTCCTCTCCCTCTTCTTCCTCAACGTCCATTTCAAAGTCTGCGAGAATTTCTTCAATCGTAAGTAACGCTTCTTCTAGCTCGTCCCAAGCTGGAAGTGTTTCGACATGAGAATCATTTAATGTTTCAATGCCATCTGCCAACATTTGAAAATCGGCTTCTTCGCTTCCTAGCCCATCAAAATATTGTTGATGACGCTCTAGATTGGCACTATATTGTGAGATAAATGAAGAAATACCGCTTTTAGCATCTGCTAAACTCGATGCCGTTTCTTCAAGATCACTCGGAAGTTCTTCAGCATTCCCGTTTTCTAAAACGAGTTCAACGGTGGACAAGTCAGATTCCATTTGAGCGTATGCCGTTTCAATTTCATTGAAGTACTGCTCACGAGTGCTTACATTCTCAGCAACTTGCCCTGAACCTTCTGTCAATGCACCGTTTGCGTCATCTGCCAAGTCTTCTTCAAAATGAATTTGCAAGTCTCTTTCTTGTTCCAAAATGTTATGAGCTGCATTGATGATCGTTTCGTGTTGCGACTCTATGCTATCAAATGCCGTGCCTGCCTCTTCTGTGCTGCTCGGCTCGTCCGTGCCATTACATGCAGCAAGTAAAAGTGCTGTACTAGCAGCACCAAGCACCAAGTTCATCTTTTTCATTTGTTTCTCCTCCCTGTTTCTACTCCTGAGCGTTATCGACAATGTTACTAGAAATGCGCCTGATTTCCTAGATCTTTTTTCCTCTATTGGCAAAAGAAAAACCGGCACGTAAAAATTGCCAGTTTTAGAAATCATAAACCATATTTATTATATCAGCACCTTCGTAAGAGTGGAAGAGTTAGATGTATGATTTTGTCAATTATCGTAGAATTATGAACAAGGACAAATGCATAGAGAGCGGTTATACTAGATGGAACGCTTTCGTTTGAAAGGAATTCGAGTATGAAACAACACCAACAAGATTTCACCCAAGGCCCCTTGTTTAAGCCGTTGTTGCTGTTTTCTGGGCCCATTATGCTCGCCAACTTACTTCAATCCTCATTCCAGATCACTGACAGCTTATGGGTCGGTAACTTGCTTGGCGCTAATGCACTCGGTGCTGTCGCCGTTTCCAGTACGATCATCTTTACCGTTCTCTCATTCGTCATTGGTTTGAACAACGCATCGTTAACGATCCTTTCTCAACAACGAGGCAAAAATGACCAAACCGGCTTAAAACGATACTTAAACGCATTTGTTGTCGCTATGACCCTCATTGCCCTGTCTGTAGGTGCTGCCGGCTATTGGTTTAGTGAGCAGTTACTCTTATTAATCGGCACGCCTGAAGCTATGCTCGCATCAGCAGACGCCTATTTGCGCATTAATTTTCTAGGCATTCTCTTTCTTTTTGGGTATACCTTTATTAGTACGATCTTACGTGCGCTCGGCGATAGCAAAACGCCTCTTCGCATCGTATTGCTCGCGGTTGTTTTAAACATCGGTTTAGACCCGTTGTTCATCAGCGGATTTGGCTGGGGCATTGAAGGGGCTGCCTATGCGACGCTTGCCTCTCAGGGTACTGCCTTTTTGTTCGGTGTTATGTACATCATCAAAAAAAGCTAGCACCATTTACTATGCCACACTTGCCCTCTAAACAAGAAATTGGTTTGATCTTAAAACTCGGCATTCCTTCAGGGTTGCAAATGTCGGTGATCGCGGCAGGGGTTGCCGCCATTATGAGCGTGGTGACGAGCTTTGGTAGTGATGTTGTTGCCGGATTTAGCGCTGCTCAACGTTTAGACAGCTTAATTATGCTTCCCGCCATGGCCCTTGGGACGGCTGTGAATAGTATGGCAGGGCAAAACATTGGAGATGAACAGTGGGATCGCGTAAGAACGCTCGCCAAATATGCGGTTCTTTATAATCTCGTCATTATGTTTGCCATTGCGACGTTTATTGTGCTGTTTGCTGAATACGGCGTGCGTTTATTCATCCAAGATCCAGATGCGGTTTTGTTTGCGACTCGTTACTTACAAATCGTTGCCTTGTGCTATCCGTTTCTTGGCATAAACTTCGTATTAAATGGGATCGTAAGAGCGTCGGGAGCTATGTATCAAGTTCTTGCATTGAACATCATCTCTTTTTGGGTATTACGATACCCCATTACCGCGCTTTGTTCCTCGTTATTCGGGGAAATTGGCATCGGAATTGGGATGGGAATAAGCCTTCTCATCGGTAGTTTATTTGCCTATCTGTACTACCGCTACGGAAAGTGGGACCAAAAGCGGATTTTTGCTGAAGAATAAAGAGGGAACAAGAAAGCGATGAGATTCGTATTTTGCGAATCTCATCGCTTTAGCTTTTCTTCACATCCGGCACTGTTAATGTAAACTGAACTCCCGCATCAGTATTTTCTAATTTGTACGGGTAGGACAAAGCTTCAGCCATTTGTTGAACGAGATACAAGCCAACGCCACTACCGCCACTGTTTTTGTTTCGGGACTTTTCTACACGGTAAAACGGGGCAAAAACAGCCGTTAAGTCTTTATCTGAAAGGGTTGCGCCTGTATTCACAATTGAAATGTCCCAAGCGTTAGGAACCTTTTCAGCTCGAATGACCATCTGCTCTCCTTGAGGAGAATACATGAAGCCGTTATGAATGACGTTATACATAATCCTGGATAAGAGTTCTTCGTTTGACTGAACCCACACGTCGTCCTCTAGCTGACAATCGACCGTAATCTCTCGTTCTGATTGGAAGTACTCCAGTCGCTCCAACGTCTGATTGATGAGGGAAGCGAGTTGAATATCTTGTCGTTCGATACTCGTCAGGCTTCTTTCTAATTTCGACAGCTTCATCATATTTTGCAAAAGACTCTCCATCTCTTCGGTCGTCTGAATCGACTTAGCCAAATACACTTCTCGGTCTTTGTACGGACCGATTTCGTGTAGCATGCCTTCAAGCTGTCCTTTTAAAATTGTAATCGGTGATTTCAGTTCATGGGAAACTGCAGAAAAATACTCTCTTCTCTTCTCTTCGATGGCCCGCTCTTTTTCAATATCAGTCTGCAACTGCTCATTTGCCGACTTTAACCGTTCCAACGATTGTTCTAAGTTCCCAGACATATGATTAATACTTTGAGATAATTCACCGATCTCATCGCTCCGCTTCATGTCAATTTTTTCGGTGAAGTTCAGCTGTGCCAGCGATTGAGCGGATTGATTGAGCTGAAGAAGCGGTTTTGTGATCTGTCTAGAGAACACATAGGCAAACCCAACAGATAAAACAATCGCAAACACAATAATGTAGGGCAAAAAGAGAAACAGTGCTTCAGTCGCCTCACTTACCGGCTGCAAAGAAGCGTTCACGTACAAGTAAAACGGCTGCCTTCGATTAAAATCGGTATCGTCCGTGAATACCCATCGGAAAAGCCTTCAATTTGCTCAGGGTTGGCTAAAATGCGTTCACGATAGTTTAAGCCCCCATCGATCTCAATGGAACGAGCATTTAAGGAGAGTAGCGGTGTATAGTTTTCGTCGAGCAGATGAAAATGCACATTCTGATTCCAACTAATCTCTTGCATCCCTTCATAAATCGATTGAAACGGGCTTGCTTCTGCTTGCTCGACTAATTCGTCAACGCTTCGTCAATTTGTGCAACCTTATACTGTTCATAAAAACTCGGGAGAAATAAATAAAGGGCTACATAAAACACAAACGCAAGTGTAAGTAATGTACCTGTTGAAATTAGAAACAGTTTGCCCGTAATTCGATTCGGTGACAGTTGCTTAATGAGATTAAACATCCAATTTATAACCGACGCCTTTCACAGTTTGAATCGTATCAATGCCTAGCTTTTTTCTAACGTTTTTAATATGTGTATCAATCATTCTCGTCTCTCCTAAATAGTCATAACCCCACACTTGCTCAACAATTTTCTCTCTTGTCAGTACAATGCCTTGATTCATGAGCAATAACTTTACGATCTCAAACTCTCTCGTTGTCAGCGTCACCTCGCAACCATCAACCCACACTTGGTATCGATCAGGATCGAGCTTGATACTACCAAAATGCAACGTAGTGTCTGGTTCCGATTGATTGGCTCTTCGTAACAGCGCCTCGACTCTCGCTGTGAGAATTCGAAAAGAAAACGGCTTCGTCATATAGTCATCAATGCCGGTTTCAAACCCACGCACTTGATCCTCTTCTTCACCAAGTGCCGTCAGCATAATGATTGGGACGCTCGAATGTTGGCGAATCATTTTCACAAGTTGAAGCCCATCAATGTTTGGCATCATCACATCAATGAGACAAAGATCAAACGAATGATTTTTCATCCATTCATACGCTTCTAATCCATCCGATGCAGTCGTCACATCATAGCCACCAGCGATAAGAAATTGTTTTATAATTTCTTGGATCTCTAAATCATCTTCTGCAACAAGTATTCGGTTCATAGACGGTCCCCACAGTTTCATAGTATACGCTCATTATAATCGATGCCGACACCTCTCTTAAAGAAAAGATACTTCATCAACGAATTCCTGAAGATACACTTTCTAACAGAATTGCCTATTAGAGCATTTTTACGAACAAAGACAACGTAACACTTCCATCTTCTTATAGAAGCGCAAGATCCAACGTAGAAACACCTACGCTGGGATCTTAATGGATTTTAGGTTAATTTTGGCTGCAATTCCTTGATTAGATTTTTGTCAGCACATCTGTCGTCAATGTGGAATTTATGAATTAATCAACGTTCACCCCGGTATGCTTCATTGTCCCTCCTTTATATGAATAGATTGTCATCAGATTCTTCTGCTACGTTCAGCATCAGCTGGGGGGCAGCTTGCTGTTTACATATTCTAAACTACAGACCCCATCTGTAGTTTGTGTGAAGTTCACTTGAAGACTGGATGAGGATTCACAAATCTTGTGATTCCATTCTTCTACACTTTCTATTTACACCATTCTTTCGTATAGTAGCAGTGAGGTGATGACGTGCAAACAACCGATAACGATTGGCAAGCCATTGTTGACAATGATTCGACCTTTGATTCTGTATTTGTATATGCGGTTCAAACGACGAAAATTTATTGCAAACCGTCTTGCCGCTCCCGCCAACCGAATCGTTCTCACGTACAGGTGTTTCAACGTGCTGAAGACGCAGAACGTCACGGTTATCGACCGTGTAAACGCTGCGAACCACAGGAACGATTAGAGCCAAACGCACGGATTGCACAAACAATGACTACCTTGCTAAGAAATCATTTAGACGAGCCAATCACTTTGAGTTGGCTTTCAATGAAACTTCATAAAGACTCTGCCCACCTGCAAAAGATCTATAAAGCACAAACAGGGGAAACGCCAAAACAAACACTCACATACATGCGTATACAAAAAGCAGCAGAACTACTCGTTCATACGCACAAATCAATTGCTGAAATTGCACGCACTGTCGGGTATACGAACCGTTCATCATTTCAGCGAACGTTTGAAAAAGTTATGCACAGTACACCACAACAATTTCGAAACGAGGAGGGGAAACGATGAATGTTTACTACACGAACATCACAGTTTCAAAAAACAGCCATTGTGATTTATTAATTAGCGAATATGGGCTTTGTTATGTTGGAGCTCCTGCCGACTCCTATTCAACAACAAAAGCTTGGCTGGACCGGAACTTACCAGACGCAGTATTGACGACTGACCCGCTCGCGACAGAGCCCTACGAGAATGCTTTGCAACACTATTTACTTCAAAAAACGAACACCATCGATATTTCGATTCATCTCGTTGGAACCCCTTTTCAAAAACAAGTATGGAATGAATTATGCCAGATTTCATATGGGCAAACGAAGAGCTACTCAGACGTGGCACGTGCACTCCACCGACCAACAAGCGTTCGGGCTGTGAGCAATGCCATTGCGAAAAATCCCGTTATGATTGCCGTTCCTTGCCATCGTGTGATCGGTAAAAATGGTAAATTAACCGGTTTTCGTGGCGGTTTAGCGATGAAAAAACAACTTCTTCAATTAGAAGAGGGGGTGTTTACATGAACCTAGACGTGCGACACGTCCAATCAAAATCCATTCTCACGCGAACGTCTGGGTTTTTAAATGGTTATACACATTCACTAAACCCTTATACGGGTTGTGCTTACGGGTGCAGTTTTTGTTACGTGAGGCAAATGCCGATTGCCCTTTTTCGAACAAAGAGCTGGGGAGAGTATGTCGATGTGAAGCAAAATGCCAATGCACTACTCGAAAAAGAATTAGTACGTGCAAAGAAAAAAGAACCTGTCTTCATCTTCATGTCTTCCAGTACAGACCCTTACCAGCCCATCGAAATGAAAGCAGAAATCACTCGATCGATCCTTACTACCCTCATCGAAAACCGTCCAGCTTTTCTGTTCGTACAGACGAGAAGCCCAATCGTGCAACGTGATCTTGATCTATTCAAAGAACTTAAAGACCAAGTGTTTGTTAGCATGACTGTTGAAACCGATGACGACCGAATACGGAAACAGTTCACCCCGAATGCGCCTGCGATTCGCGGCCGATTAAAGGCATTAGAAAAACTCGCAACAGCAGGTATTCCTACTCAAGCAGCCGTTGCCCCACTATTGCCTAGCACCTCCCACTTCCCTAGCCTTTTGGCAGATTATGTGGAGCGTGTTTGTATTGATGACTTCTTTTTAGGCGATGGAAGTGGAGGAAAACGAACCTCACGCCTTAACATCCGGTCCTTATACGATGAAAAACACGTCCGAGATTGGTACGACCCCTCCGCCCGCGATCGCCTAAAAAAACGCTTTTTAACAGTTTTTAAGGACGAAAATGTGAGGATGAACCAGGATGGCTTTCTGCCACCTGCACATCTTGGATTGAATCGGTAATCCCAAGTGCAAGCCGTAACCGATCACGCCAGGCGAGAAGCCCATCCTCATCCTCGCTTCCTCGATTAAGTTGTGTATACGCCAATCCGTCAGATTCCACGTAACCGACCACTCCACTCCGTTTCTTTACTTGCAGTGGCCAGGCGGCGTCATTCATTGAGAACACGTTCTCATGCATGAGTGTTCGTAAACTCGCTATATTCATCCCACAAGAACCAGCGGTCACATCCCAATACTTTTCTCCCATTTCTTTCGAAAATAACCGATTTACAATACTCTCGGTTTGTTGCCAAGACTCTGGATGACTGCGAAATGCCTGTTCGCTTCTACCAATTACCGTATAATCGTTCTCCTGAATCGTCTTGTGCACAGCGGCCAACTGCTCTTTTGCCGTCTCCAACCAGGTTAATAACCGATCGGTGTCGCAATAATGAAAATGATCTGATTGCGCGTGCTCATCTGCTAAGTGGAGAAGTGAATGTCTAGCAAAAGCCGCCCCTTTTGCAGGAATGACTTTAACCAAAAATCCTAAGCGTTGCAGCTCCTTCTGTAAAACATACGGCGTCTCGTCACTACACGTGGCAATTTTTTCAGTAAAATACGCATCTAATTGTTCACCGTGCTCCTGCATTTTCGTAAGCAGCGCACCTTTTGGGTCATGCATTGTGACAAGTAGCACCATATTCAAAACGATTCACCTCGTAAAAAAATGAAGGAAGTGAAGATCTCTCCTCACTTCCTCGGCGTTTTAGTTAGCCATGACTTTACATACATCTTGTGTAAATGCGACAGGGTCTTCAAGTGGAAGCCCCTCGATCAGCAAGGCTTGATTGTATAACAGCTTTGTATAGAGCTCCAACGTTTCGTCATCCGCTTGTTTTAGCGATTGAAATACATCATGCTTGGCATTCACTTCTAATACTTTATCTGCCTTAACATCTTGATTATCCGGCATGGACTGTAAGACTTTCTCCATCTCTATCGTAATCTCACCATCAGCCGCCAGAAAGACCGGATGTGTTTTTAGCCGTTTCGATTCACGAACGTCTGTCACTTTCCCTTCTAGAAATCCTTTCATTTTCGCAAAAATCGCTTGGTCTTCTTCTGTTGCTGTACTCTCTTTGTCATTCTCTGACAAGTTAAGGTCTGCACTTGAAACCGATTGGAATTCTTTTTCGTTGTAACTCGCAATCATCTTTAAGGCAAATTCATCAATATCTTCGGTCAAGTAGAGAATTTCATATCCTTGCTCCGCGACCATCTCCGTTTGTGGAAGCTTATCTATTCGCGTGACAGATTCACCGGTAGCATAGTAGATATGAGATTGATCGTCAGCCATACGCTCTACATACTCCGCAAGTGTGACGAGCTTCTTCTCTTTAGACGAATAGAACATTAACAGATCTTGTAGGTCATCTTTGTTCATGCCAAAGTCGCTATACACGCCGAACTTAAGCTGACGACCAAATGCTTCGTAAAACTTCAAGTATTTGTTTCGGTCGTTTTTTTGCATCGTTTTCAGTTGCGATTTAATCTTCGATTTAATGTTTTTGGCAATTAACTTTAATTGTCGATCGTGTTGCAACATCTCTCTCGAGATGTTGAGTGACAAATCTTCAGAGTCAACCATCCCTTTGACAAAGCTAAAGTAATCAGGCAAAAGGTCGCTGCATTTCTCCATAATGAGCACTCCGTTGGCGTAAAGCTCCAACCCTTTCTCAAATTCCTTTGAGTAATAATCAAATGGTGCAGACTCAGGATATAGAGAATTGCATTGTAGCGAACCGCCCCGTCGACACTAATGTGGACATGGTCTAATGGCGTATCAAAGCCGTAGCGTTTGTCTTTGTAAAACTGTGTATAATCCTCTTCTTTAAGCTCCGCTTTGTTCTTTCTCCAAATCGGAACCATGCTATTGATCGTTTGTAGTTCTTCCACTTCCTCCATTTCATCACTGTCATCCGATTTAGGCTGACTCACTGTAACGTTCATTTTAATCGGATAGCCGATAAAATCCGAATACTTCTTAATGATCGACTGTAAGCGATGTTCATCTAAATAATCCTCATACGTTTCTTCTTCTGTGTCTTCTTTCAGTGTGAGAATGATTTTTGTACCAATCTCGTCTTTCGATGTTTCTTCGATCGTAAAACCATCCGTACCGTTGGACGTCCATAAATACGCCTTTTGTTCATCTACGGAACGACTGATCACTTGCACCTCTTCGGCGACCATAAATGCAGCGTAAAAACCAACACCAAATTGACCAATAATGTCATGGCCATCTTTAATTTCTTGTTCTTTCTTAAATGCTAAAGAACCACTTTTGGCAATTGTGCCTAGGTTATTTTCTAACTCATCATGTGTCATGCCAATTCCTGAATCCGTCAGTGTTAGTGTGCGACTTTCTTTGTCTGTCTCCACTTGAATGTAGTATCTTCACGATTAAACGTAATGGAGTCATCGGTAAGCGCTCGGTAGTACATCTTATCTGTTGCATCACTTGCATTAGAGATGAGCTCACGAAGAAAAATCTCTTTGTGTGTGTAAATGGAGTTAATCATTAGTTCTAATAAGCGTTTTGATTCGGCTTGGAATGGAATTTTAGTCATGTCTGTTTCCTCCTTAACGATCGTTTAGCACTCCACTCATTTGAGTGCTAACCTACATATTATTTTACCGAATCACCCAAAATCGTCAATGATTATGCGGATGTTTTACACATTTTTGTTACATAAAACCTGTACACTTAATAGAATTGTTAATTTAAGGCGTAGGTACATATTGTATAATGGCACTGAATGAAAATGACGCATATCGTGAGGTGTACGATGTCTGCGCGATTCCATGTTCGAACCGTAGTGCAAGAAGAAGAGCTCCACTCCATGAGTCAACTATATGATGATGTTTGGAATAGTAGTGAATCTAGTACGATCCAAGAGAGAATGAAACTACACTATGAATATGAAGGATTTTTAGGGCTTCAGGTCATTGGCCCAAAAGACGAGCTTTACGGTTTTGTTTATGGCTACACGTCTAAACCTGGACAATATTATCACGAACGGTTGAAGTCCAACTTGCCAAGTCCCGTTTATGAACAATGGCTATCCTCTTGCTTTGAACTCTCCGAACTCGTCGTTCACCCTTCTGCAAGGCGCAAAGGAGTTGCCCGTTATCTTTTAGAACATATCACGACCGTGGTTCGCCACGATACCGCGATATTAACGACGCAGGAAGCAAACAAAAAAGCGAGAGCGCTTTATGAGCAACTCGGATGGCAAACAATATCTGAAACGTTTTACCCCTCCTCCTTACTTGAACCCTATGTCATTATGGGTAAAAATCTCGAAGAAGCTGATGGTGTCCCCTCTATATAATTGAGCGTTTTTATGGCTTTAGCCGTCCCCTCCCGCTAAAGCAACGTTCATCTTCCTTAATCTACTAACGGTCATTGATTGTGAAATTCGTAGTTTCCATGTATATTTTTAATGAGAGAGATTCTCAAGGAGGAAAACGATGCACACATCCGTGAAATTCTGGATGAAAACTGCCCGCTCCCAAGTGCTACCTGTGATGGTGCTTCCAGTGCTCATCGGTGCAGCTGGAGCGTTTGCTGTTTATGAAACTTTTCATCTCGGACTATTTTTACTCACACTTATTGGTGCGCTTAGCGCTCACCTGTTTAGCAACATGATTAATGATCTATGGGACTATCGAAATGGTGTAGATATCGCTGCTGAAGAAACGGCTGCTGCCATTTCTACCAATTCTCGAGTATTACCGAGTGGGGCTGTTCCCGAACGAACATTTTCCTTCGTCACGTGGCTATTCTTTGTTATTGCCTCCTATGCGGCGTCGTGATCAGTGCGTTTGTCGGTTGGACGGTTTTATTATTTGCAGCTGCTGGCGGCGCTATTGCTTATTTCTACGTTGCTCCTCCACTTAAATTTGGCTATCTGGGGAAAGGATATAGTGAAGTAGCCATTTTCCTCGCTTTCGGAGTGTTGCCCGTCGTCGGTACGTATTACGTCCTTACCGAGCAATTGGACGTACAAGCCTTCATGATGAGTGTGCCAATTGGAATCTTAACCACTCTAATTTTATTTAATCATCATTTCTTACATTGGCAAGCCGATAAAGCATCTGGAAAAAAAACACTCGTCGTTGTTCTTGGCGAAAAAGGAGCGCTCCGCTTTTCTAAAGTACTCGCTTCTCTAGGATTTTTCTCAATTATTGTCGGCATAGTTGTCGGTGTGTTTCCGTGGTACACAGTGCTCGCCATCCTCCCTGCAATACCGTTATTCAAAGTGTATCCATCGTTTAACGAGACGAATGCCAACGAGTCGTATGTGAAACTGATGGGTGCATCGTTAAAAGCGTCTGTACGCTCAGGCTTGATCATCACGATTTGCCTCGTCATTAGCGGACTATTATAAAAAACAAAGGTGTGAAAAAAATTGACAAACACGCGCATACTCGGAGATTTTCATAATATCATTTCAGAAAACGACACTTGGAGAATTGGAGGCTTCCCACTTCCTGACGGAAGCTTCTGGGAATACCGTGAACCGGAAGCCGTTGTCATTTCCAGAAATGGCTTTCTATATGTACGCGCCCCACTTAGTCGCTCGCACGACCACGTCCAAATTCTTGATAATGCCAAGCATATGTACTACTCAAAAGAACCTGTCACCGTCCCTGAAAACACAAAAGTTAGCTTTGAGCTTCAAATTCGCGCTCGCACGAAAGACACAAATCCAGACGACTTGTATGATGGATATGTATCACTTAACCTCCTTGATTTCTCAACTGGAGCTGCACTGGACTTCTTCACGAACGACAAACAATACGCCTCCGTATACGGCGTGCTTCCGTTCCCTGGTGTCGATGTGCCTGATACCGATGAAACGAAGTATTTCTGTATGTTCAAAGAATCCGATGACCATTTCATCTCGAACGACTTTAATCGATATAAGATCACGTATGACCGGGCAAACAATGAAGTTATTTTCTTTGTAAACGGCCACGAAGTACGTCGAGAGAGCAACGTACCGATTAAATTCAATCAATTCACCGTTGCCCTTGGCATCATGACTGAACAAGACCTCGGTCCAGATGGTAGTGTATCCGTTCATGGTCAAACGGTGATTGGTGAATGGTCGCCAGTAACCGTAACAACAGAAGAAGAATAAACCGAACCTAAGGGAACGATCGTTGCCAAAGCTGAATATGGCGGAATTAGCACGCATAACCATTCAAATTCCAAACACCCCCATACGTGGCTTCAGACCACGTATGGGGGTGTTTGTGCGCAACCTAAACTCTTCACTCTACGTCTTCTGCCTACGTACTAACGATCAGTTACGTTCAAAACGGCGAAGCATCACATAGCAGTGTTACGGTTTATCTTCGCCACCAGAGGTGCCGACGGTTGCGCACTCTTGAGGTTTAGATGAATAAACAGGCTGAAGTTCGTCATAGAGCGCCCAGTATGAGGTAAGCTGAGGTGTTCTGAAGTGATCTAGATCACCTCTCTCCTAGAGGTTCCCAAAAACGAGTGGCCGTCGCCAAAGCCGGAGCTGAAGATCGTGAAAAACGATCGGCATAGAACGAACATAAGCATTACCTCATTTACGCTGTTCGGTTGGAGGGGTAGCTCGGTGCTGGGTGCCATTTTGCGCGCTCGTTTGCCTAGTTTAACGACTTCGCGCTCATTCCGCTAAACATGCGCGCAGTTTGTTCCAACTGGAGCGCAAATTCAATGCCCAAAAGGATCGTTCTCTGAACCCGTTGCCGCAAGGGATGGCGGCATATGCGGGCAAGACGAACGATCGTTCTGCGCTCTAGTTTTCTCCATCTGCGCGCAAGTTTGAGCTTTTCACTGATTTTAGGGTAGATTTCGCCAAACTTGATCGCAGTTTGTTTCAACTTTCGCGCAGATTCCAGGCTGAAGTGCCAACGACACGTCGGCCCCGCCGGGGCCGAAACGAAACCGAACTTGGTTCGGCGCGGTTCGCGCCGACAGGTTGCGGGTACTTGGGGCGGGGATGTACACATGAACTTATGATCTGTTCCCTAGTTTATAAGAATAGAGCGCTTTTCCTGCGATTTTCCCCAATTCGAGCACAGTTTCCACTATACCAAGCTTACCATTGGCTCTTGAAGAAATTATTTAGTGCAACTCATCTATATAGGATGAACTAAACATTCTCCTAATTGCGCAGTTTGTTGTTGCTTTCTACTGCAAGCGTATGCTTGGATGTCGGGGGTTCCCCCTACCATCACTCCCGCATATTAAGTTCAACAAATGTATATTGTCACATGAACTTCACCAACTGTCACAAATCGTATTAAATGGAGCGTTTGACGGGTGAATGATCACATAAAAAGGGCAGAGAGAATGACTGCCCTTTTTCTCTACGGTGACCACTAAACAAACCGATCATGTCTGTTCAAAGTGATCATTCATACACTTCGTAATGCTCCCCTGTTTGTTTCCCTTCCAAAGACTTCACGTACGCTTGTGCGACCTTTTTACCGGGAACGGGCTGAAAACCTCGGAAATAACTGCCAAGTTTTTCAAATGATTCTTCTAGCACTGTTGGACTTACAGCATTAATCCTGATGCTACGCGGCATCTCAATTGCCGATGCTTTCACAAACGATCGTACCGCTCCATTTGCCATCGCAGCTGAAGTCCCTTGTGGTATGGGATCATCCATCATGACTCCGGTTGTGAGTGTGAAGCTTCCTCCATCTGCCACATAAGGAATACCTAAAAGCACCAGGTTAATCTGCCCTTTCAGCTTACTATTGAGACCGACTTCGTTCTTTTCAGGTGTTAACTCGGTAATCGGTGAAAAACCGGCTCGCCCAGAAGCATTAATAACTGCATCAACGATACCGGTTTGCTCATACATCTGTTGGATACTCGCTTCGTCCGTAATATCGACTTGGATATCTGAACCGTTCCTCCCTGCTCGAATGACTTCATGATGATCCTTAAGACATCCATAAATCTCCTTCCCGATCGTTCCACTTGCACCAATGAGAAGTACCTTCATCTAATCAACAACCTCTCCTAAAAGAATTCGCTTCAGTTTACGGATTAACTTAATAACTATGAAAAAAATCCGTCTGTATTCTTCTTTTACCATTATGCGGTAAGATAAACATACAGAGTCGGTGAATATTACGTGGAATAAGAACAGAATAACATCCGACCAAATACATGAATTCTAGTCCTTTAAGGCGACCAACGCATGGATGACTCAGCATATTTGAATATTAGTGACAAAAAGAAATTTCTAAACGAAAAAAATCGAAGTGGCGTGGGATTTTATTTGTCATCACCAAAAACTCCACAACGATTAGATAATTCAAGCAATCTTGATCAAAAAATCCATTGAAAATGTGTTCCCTACTCTTACCCATGTTAAGATCAATTCAAATGCATAACAGAATTTCTGAGAAAGTCATTATCAATCTTTATGATGCGCTTCACCTTAACTTAAACAAACAAATTGAAGGGTTTGTCAAAATGGCCGTTACCAGAGACCCCCCTAGATATAGAAGAACTGGAAAACACCATATTTTCATGTTCAACCGGTGAGCGATTTGCTTAGCTAAACCGCTCATTGGCAATATCCATGACTATCATTGACGCGGCCATATTGCCGGCAGTGCTAGCCATAAGAAGCGAGGAGGATGCTTTTTTCTCCGTCTCACCAGCAATGTGGACGCCAAGTACGTTCGTCCTCCCAAACCCATCAGTAATGATTTCATCTCGTTCATTTCTTTCTAAATGGAGTTGTTCAGTAAAAGGGTTTGCACGAACGTATTCAGGTACGACGAACCCGCCACGTCGGACAATCATCTCTCCATTCTGTAATTCAACGGATGATAACTTCCCATTCTCTCCGTGAAGTTGGCTAATCGGGTTTGTTTGAATAGTTATTCCTCGCTCCGTTAGCGGTTTGACAGCTTCTTTGTCAACAGATTTACCGTTTGTAAACACGACCAAATCAGCGGACCAATTTGACAACAATTTCGTCAAGTGTAGAATGGCTGCTTCATCTTCTGCGAACACAGCAAGTGGTTGGTCACGCAATTCATATCCATCACAAAATGGGCAGCCAAAAATGGACGTCCCATAATACGTACGAATTTGCTCGTGATAAAACACTTCTTGTACCCCGGTCGCAATGAGAATTCGTTTCGCGACGAACACATCTCCATCTCCAGTTGAGACTTCAAATCTGTCTCTTATTTTTGTGGCGCTTGCTACAGTTGCAGAAATCTTCTTCACCGTTGGATAAGCAAGGGCGTCAAGCTGCGCTCGTTCTCGAAATGCGATCGGGGACATGCCATCTCTCGTAATAAAATTGTGTGACTCTCTCGTCACACGGTTCCGGTTCGTATCGTTATCAAAGAATAACACGTGTTGACGTGAACGCCCGAGGTCAAAGCAGCTGCTGAACCTGACGCACCCCCACCGATAATAATGACATCAACATTTTTCATATTTTAACACGCTCCAATAAATATATTAAAGATCTATATTATCTATAATAATTCCGTTATAAATGCCACTAGAGAGTGGCATTTATCGGACTTGAGAGACCAAGTCCTCGAGTCTTGTTTCATCTAGTTGCGCAAAGAATTTCTCCTCCGCGGCTTCAATGGACCGTTGAATGACACAGTTTGGATTATGTGTCTCACAATAATCAAAGATGGCAGGCAACCCCTCTACCGCACGAATCATTTCTAATACGGAAATCTTCTCCCAGCCTGCTTTTAATTTGTATCCCCCATTTGCACCAGGAACAGAAACAATCATTCTAGCTTTCACAAGTTTTGTTAAAATCTTGGATAAATACGTGGTTGAGACGTTTTGATGGCCTGCAAGCTTAGCCACACTCGTATGACCCGAATCATCCCCAACAGCTAAATGGAGCATCGTGTGCAATGCATAATTCGTCGCCTTGGACAGTTTCATCTTTCGGCTCCCTTAACATAGATAATATGAGTCTATAATATCAACGACACCTGTTCGTGTCAATCAAATTGGAATGCAATCTTCCCATTCTCATCTAGAGTAAGCACAGCTGAAAACTTTTTCTTGTTTTTGCTCACAAACCCTTTAATTTTTCTCGTTTCTCTTTTCGTACACAACATCCGAATTTGATTTTCTGTGAGTGTCTTTCCTGCGATTCGAATCGGAATCACTTGTTTGCACCCTTCTTTATATTTGTCACAGCCGTATACTCTACCCTTTTTGATCATGGCTCCCCCACATGCAGGGCAATTTGCAATTGATGGAGGTTTCACTCGATCCGTTACAGAACTGTCTAGCTGTAACTGGCCGACTTGTTGCTTGGATGTTTGTAACAGATGATGAATGAATTGCTCAATATTCGTTAAAAATTGATCTTTTGATTTCTCCCCTTGTCCAATTCTTTGCAAAAACTGTTCCCACTCAGCCGTCATATCTGCTTTAGATAAAAGCGTTCCATCGACAGCTTCACAAAGAATACGACCTTTCGGGGTCACACGAACGATATTTTTCGTAACTTCAATGTAGTTCTCTCGGATGAGTGTTTCAATAATGCTACTTCTTGTCGCTTCTGTGCCGATACCGGCTGTCTTCTTTAACACCTCTTTGAGTTCCTCATCTTCAACAGACTGTCCTGCCGTTTTCATAAGGTTAATGAGCTGTCCATTCGTATAAGGTTTTGGTGGCTTCGTCTCATCTGCGTGTACGCGTAAGTGTGCACCAACTTCTTCTCCTTCTTGGACATTTGGAAGCCGCTCGTTTTCTTCTCCCTTTTCAAAGAGCAACGCTTTCCAACCTCTCACACGTTCAACGATGCCTTTCGCTTTGAACTCTAAACCTTTAATGTCAACTGTTACATGGGTTTCTTCAAACTGATGGCTGGCATAAACATCGCCAATGTGTTCGTTAAGATTTCGTCATAAATCTTCTTTTCAAGTGCTGGCAATTGATCAATACGGCGGCGGGTAGGCACCCGCTTCGTCGGAATAATTGCATAGTGTTCTTTCACCGCTTGGTCGTTTACGTATCGACGGTCCGGCTTTCCAGGTTGAATAAGCGAAGAGGTAGACTCCGGAACAGAAAGCAATTGTTTATATTTAGTTACGTTTGTGTTCAAATACTTGAATTCATGTTGGGTAATGTAGTTAGAATCTGTTCTTGGATATGTGACTAACTTCTTTTCATATAAAGACTGAACCGTACGAAGCACTTGAGAAGGGCTCAACTTCCATCTTTTGTTCGCTTTCGTTTGAAGTGTGCTTAAGCTATGCAATCGTGGAGATTTCACCCTCTTCTCGACACGATTCACTTCAGCAATCGTTCCCTCTTCCTCCTCCCGAATGCCTGCTTCATTAAATACTTTCTTTACTTCAGGCATCGAGCCGGAACGATTCGGGTGTTTCGCTTCAAATGAGCCCTCGTTCGTATGAATCCGGGCGTAGACTTCCACATAGGCTCGGGCTTGAAGTGTCGGATTTCTTCTTCCCGACGATGAATTAGGCAAAGCGTGGGTGTTTGCACACGACCGACACTAAACGCTTGTGATAGCCACGTTCTTGCAGCAGAAGGCTGTAGGCTCTAGAAGCATTCATACCAACAAGCCAATCACCAAATTGACGTGCTTTTGCTTCTTCGTACAAAGACAAATATTTGTCCCCTTCCTGCAACTGCGTAAATCCACGCTGCACCTCTTGTTTCTCTAAAGAATTGATCCACAACCGTTGCATCGGTTTGTGCGAGGCACGGGCTTTCTCAATAATACTTCTTGCAATATTCTCCCCTTCTCGGTCGGCATCTGTGGCAATGATCACTTGTGTTGCTACAGCGAGTAGTTTCTTCACTGTATCAAATTGCTGTTTTTTATCCGCAGGTACAAAAAAACTGAAATTGCTCTGGTAAAATCGGAAGCTCGTCCAACTTCCATTTCTTCCATTCTTTTTTATAATGATGAGGCTCAGCCAAGTTGACCAAGTGGCCAAACCCCCACGTAATGACAGTACGATCGCTAAAGTAATTCGGATCAGTCACTTCGATATAACCATTCTTTTTTTCCGTTTTTGAAAATGCAGACGCGTAGTCTCGCGCTTGACTTGGCTTTTCAGCCAAAATGACGGTTGTCATGTTCCTCACCTCTACCGCTACATTGTGCGTTCATATCTTGATCCAATTATCGCATCCTTAACACGTGGTGACTAGCTGAAAATATAATAAAAAGGCATGAAGCACATGGCTTCATACCTAATATTTTACGGTTCGTAATAAATCGGTGCGTTTGGTCCAAGTTCTACCCCTAGGAAAATCCACACGATGAGCATCACCGTCCAAGAGAGGAGGAAGAATATCGAAAATGGCACCATTGTGGAAATTAGTGTTCCGATTCCCATCTTCTTATCATACTTCTGAGCAAAGGCGATCACCATCGCAAAGTAAGTCATGAGCGGCGTAATGATATTCGTTGCCGAATCTGATACACGATAAACCGCTTGCGCAAGTTCAGGCGAGTAACCGGTTTGCATCATAATTGGAACAAACACAGGCGCCATCATCGCCCACTTCGCTGAAGCACTACCTACAAAGAGGTTTAACAGTGCAGTAATGAGTATAAACCTATAATCACAGGTAATCCGTCAATGTTTAGGGAAGTGAGTAGTTCACCGCCGTAAATTCCCATAATCAAATCAAGGTTTGATTCGTTAAAGAAAGCGACAAACTGACCGGCTGTAAACGCGAGCACAATGAATACACCCATGGAAGCCATCGTATCAGACATTTGCTTTGCAACATCTTTATCGTTACGAATCTCTCTCGTAATAATTCCGTACACAAGGCCAGGGATTAAGAATAGCAACAACATCACGACAACGAGTGAGTCCATAAACGGTGAATTCACAATCGGCATTTCTGGATCATAACCGCGCATCGGTCCCCATTCTGGAACGACGAGCAAGCTCATAAGACCAGCAGAAATGAGCACAGATACAACTGCATAAACAAGACCTTTCTTCTCAATCGGCTTGAGTCTTTCTAAGTCCCCTCTGTAATCTCCTTTATACTCACCAAGACGAGGCTCAACAATTTTCTCAGATACCCACGTACCGACAATCGTAAGTAAGAACGTCGACGCGATAATGAACCACCAGTTCATCGCAATGTTCATCTGTTCAGCATAAGCAGGATCGATCGTCGCTGCTGCTGCCATTGTAAGCTCACCGAGCATCGGATCGGTTGCAGATAATAAAAGGTTCGCACTAAAACCACCAGACACCCCAGCAAAAGCTGTAGCTAAACCTGCAATTGGATGGCGTCCGAGTGCTGCATAAATGACGGCACCTAATGGAGGAAGAACGACATACCCTGCATCTGAAGCGATACTTGACATGATCGCCGCAAACACGAGACCTGCGGTAATTAAACGGTTAGGAATCGAAAGAACAAATCCCTTCAACCCCGCGCTAATTAATCCGCTTCGTTCACACACACCGATACCAATCATCGTGGCTAGCACAACACCAAGTGCGGGAAACGTAATAAAGTTGTCTACCATACTGGAAAAGATATACGCAATCCCTTCTCCAGATAACAAGTTAAACACTTCGACTGTTTCTCCTGGCTCAACAGGATCTTCAACAGATAGATTAAAGCTCGATGCAATTGCAGAAGCTACCATCACAATAAGGGCTAGGATGACGAATAGCGTTACAGGGTGTGGCAATCGGTTTCCCGCTTTTTCGACGACGTCAAGAAAGCGTTGAAACAAACCCCTTCTCTTTTTGTTTGGATCCACAGTTTCTTCAGACATACGATTTTCTTACCCCTTTTCTATCCCCTTGTCCAACAATTGGTGGTTATAAATTATTTAGAAAAAGTATTCTAACAATTGTTGTAGTTGTACTTATGTAGCAAACATATAACCACAATCATGATCGGTATCTATGCATTTGTCAATCAGTAATTTATTATTCTAAAATAATAATACGCACAAAAAATCACTCACCCCCTTCTATGTATAAGAAAGGGAGTGAGTGAACTTACTATTCAGATATAAATCGCACAAGTTCTTCGTTGAATTTCTCGCGCTCATCATGGAAAAGACTGTGTCCACTTTCTTCAAACGGAATCAAGGTGCTTTTTTCAATGCCACGCTCAATAATTTCAGCGAGGTCGAACGGGCAAATCTCATCATTTCTTCCATGCAATATCACTGTGGGTACGTGTATGGAAGAGAGATCATCACGCAAGTCTGCATCCCTTAGCGTCCGTGCGGAAAAAATTGTTGCGTGTGGGCCTGCTTCCATAGCAAGACCGTGAAACCAGCGGTTGTATGCTTCACTCGGGTCTTTCCCAAAGAATAGACTTCCGAAATCAACGAGCATGTTCGCTCGGTCCGCATACGCTCCATCGATTAATCCGTTCACATTGTCTTTTGGAATGCCATGTGCAAAATCCTCTCTTTCAGTAAACACTGGCGCGGCGGCACCTAGAAGGGCCAACTTCGAAATCCCTTTCCCTTCATGACGCGCCATGTAGCGTATTGCGATGGCTCCACCCATTGAAAAGCCAGCAAGCACAGCGTCTTCAAGTTCTAATTGATCAATGACTTTTCGGACGTCGTCTGCCATCGTATCATAATCGTACCCGTGTAACGGTTTATCTGAATTTCCGTATCCTCTAAGGTCGATACCGATGAAGCGAAACCCTTTCTCAGGCAACACAGACATTTGATGTTCAAACATTTTATGGTTCACCGGCCAACCGTGCAAAAAGATGACCGGCTTGCCTCTACCAATATCTTCTACAAACACGTTTGTTTTCTCACCGACTTCAATGAAATGACTCATCGTATACACACCTTTCAAATCGTATGGAAATCAATTCCCAAAAGTCTTGCTTTTGAAACTTGTTTATATCCAGTATGATAAGGGTATAGATACACGTTTCGCCGTAATCAAAATGCACTTACTAAAAGGAGCGATAATTCATGAGATCCGATCTTTTGCATTACATTAACGGAGAATGGACAGAATCTTCGGGCAAAGATACTATCGAAGTGATTAATCCTGCTACAGAAGAAGTGATTGGTACCATTAGTAACGGCACGAAAGAAGACGTTGACCGCGCAGTGAAAGCGGCACGAGCGGCTTTTCCACATTTCTCACAAACGTCTAAATCTGAACGCATTGACCTGCTACATCGAATTGCTGAAGAATATGAGAAACGAAAAGATGACTTTGTTGAAATGATTACACAAGAGCTCGGAGCCCCTGTAAAAATGAGCAACAAAGTCCATTACAATATGGGACTCTCTCATTTTAAAGAAGCGGCAAAGCAGCTAGACACATTCGAATTTACCGAGAACCGTGGGTCGACGCTTATCCGGAAAGAATCGATCGGTGTGAGCGGCCTCATTACCCTTGGAACTTTCCGACAAACCAAACATCGACGAAACTTGCCAGTGCCTTTGCTGCTGGAAGTCCCGTTGTGTTAAAGCCTTCCGAGCTCACACCGTATGCAGCGATCATTCTTGCTGAAGTATTCGAAGCGGCCGGCGTACCTAAAGGAGTGTTCAACCTCGTAAATGGATCAGGCGAAACCGTCGGAGATGCCATCAGTTCTCACCCAGACATTGATTTTGTTTCCTTTACAGGTTCTGGTGCTGTCGGACAGAAGATTAGTGAAAACGCTGCCAAAACGGTCAAACGTGTGCACTTGAACTCGGTGGCAAATCGCCGTTAATTGTTTTGGATGATTATGATGTGAAGAAAGCAGCCAAGATCGCTGTTTCAAACGTCTTGGCCAATTCCGGACAAGTGTGTACAGCTGCAACCCGAACGCTCGTATCCAAAGCAAAACACGACGAATTTGTCGAAGCGGTTAAAGAGGTGCTTCCGAAGTTCCCAGTAGGTGACCCAAGGGATGAGAATACATTTTATGGCCCTCTCGTCGCCGAGAAACAATACGACCGCGTCCAAGATTACATTAAGAAAGGCGAGGAAGAAGGCGCGACGTTACTTGCTGGAGGTACAGGTAAACCTGAAGGGTTGGAAAAAGGATATTACGTAAAACCTACCGTGTTTACGAACGTCAACAATGACATGGTTATTGCAAGAGAAGAAATCTTCGGTCCGGTCATGTCAATTATTACGTACGATGATCTCGAAGACGCCATTCGAATTGCAAATGATACCATTTATGGTCTCGCAGGTTATGTTGTTGGAGATGATCCAAAAACGGTGGAATATGTTGCATCTTCCATCCGAGCAGGCAGAATCTCAATCAATACACCTCCTGCTGATTTCTCCGCCCCGTTTGGTGGTTACAAACAGTCGGGTATAGGTAGAGAATGGGGAGATTACGGCATTGAGGAATACCTCGAGATCAAATCTGTCGTCGGGATGTCCTCATAACCGATCAAAGACACAACACGCATGAGGAGCAGCAAATATGTTCAAACGTTGGTTCAAAAAGAAGAGCTGCTTCTTTTGCAAGAGCAGCCAAGGACACATGAGACCGTACTACACTCTGGAAAATGAAAAGATCTCCGTTTGTGAAAAGTGTTTGGAGTACGCGGAACGAAGAGCTTTTCGAAAAGGGTGATTATGAACAACGAAAAAGCGTCCATAGATTGGGCGCTTTTTTTAGTTCTGGATGGCTTATCTCATAGAAACAAAATCAAACTGGTTGCCATGACGGCCATACCGAGTACTACACCGTATATGGTCATGTGACCGTCATCGTATTTTCTTGCAGCTGGTAATAGCTCATCTAAGGAAATAAAAACCATAATGCCAGCAACTGAAGCAAATACGAATCCAAATGACATCTCATTCAAATACGGCATGAGAAACAAAAAGGCAACGACGGCCCCTAAAGGCTCTGCTAGCCCTGACATGAACGATAACTTAAACGCTTGCCAACGACTGCCAGTTGCATAGTAGACCGGTACACTTACAGCAATTCCTTCTGGAATGTTATGGATGGCGACGGCAATTGCAATCGCAACCCCGAGTGATGGATCATGCACAGCAGAGGCGAACGTAGCGATGCCTTCAGGGAAGTTATGAATCGCGATCGCTAATGCGGTTAACGTCCCCATTTTCAAAAGTTCTGGATTATCCCGCAACACACGTGCCCTCGGCGCCCTCATCTCCTCGACCTTTTTAACTTCATGAGGATTCTTCTCGTCAGGCACACACCGGTCAATGATCGCAATCATGAGTATGCCGGCAAAAAAACCACCGGCAGTGAGCCAACTACCTGTGTCTCCAGTCGTACTCGCCGTCATCGCTTCATGAGCTTTTGGTATAATCTCCATAAATGATACATAAATCATCACACCTGCTGAAAATCCTAATGCCCAAGACAAAAACTTCGTATTTGTGGTTGAAGTAAAGAATGCAATAAAACTACCAATGCCTGTAGAAAGACCTGCAAACAACGTTAGTAGAAACGCTAGCCACACTTCTTCACTCACAACCCACACCCCTTTTACACTTCGCTGGTTGTCCTATATATATGTAGGGATTTACCGTTCATGAGCAAGAAAGCGCGTGTAACGATTTTCTCGCAACCGCGACTAAAATAAAAAGACGAACGTCCAATAAGGAGAATACGATGAAGAAAACATGGTTGTTCATTTTACCCGCCTTATGCTTGCGTCTTGCGGGACGAATCCATCACAAAACAGTGGAGATCAAATTCATATTGGCAATGTTGATGACCTTACTGAAGGTTATGTTTTAGGCATAACAGATGAAACGATTACACTGAATATGTCCCCAGCTCATCAAGCTCATGCTCTTGAGGAAGGTTACGAATTTACGGATATGATGCTTCGCTCAATGGATGTCGTTCGGACGGATGAGCTCGATGTGATTGACCGTAATGGATCAGTAATTGAAGATCCAGATATTGAAGAAGGAGAACGGTTACGGTTTGATTTTGACATGGCAGAATTCGATGATATTGAAGGGCCAATTGAGCTCGACTACGTTGTCGTAGATCCTGTGACAGCAGAGGAAATTATTGCGGAATATACGCCTTCAGAGCCTGGAGTCAACATCGGCTATGTTTATGATGAAACTGATAGCTTAGATGATTTGCCAGAAGAAGACGTTAATGACTTACTCGATCATCCAAACGTGTTAGATGTTTACTACTTGCCTCAATCAGCCGAAGATAATGGCCACAATTACGAAGAGATCTTTGAGATCGAACGTTACCTGCTGGGTGTTGTTTGATGAAGATGAAATGTGACGGTTTATGAATCTTTGGAAGATGTACAAGCCGAATTGGACGAGTACTAGTCCAATTCGGTTTTTATAATTTATATCTGAAAATTACGATTAAAAAATCTATTGATCGGGAATTGGACAAGTAGCCGAATGTGGCAATTCTTTTCTGGAGGGATTCGAATGTCAAGCAATCGCGCAGTCGTGTACCAAGGACCTGGTGAAGTTACTGTTGAAGACATTGCCTACCCTGATCTCGTGTTACTAGATGGCCCTGGTGTACCTAAAGCAAATGTAAACCGTAAATGTGAGCACGGGGTGATCTTGAAAGTCATTACGACGAACATTTGCGGTAGTGACCAACATATGGTTCGCGGTCGGACAACCGCTCCGCAAGGTTTAGTTCTTGGTCATGAAATTACAGGCGAAGTGATTGAAGTCGGTAGAGACGTGGAGTTTGTTAAGAAAGGAGACATTGCTTCGGTGCCATTTAACATCGCATGTGGTCGGTGTGTGATGTGTCAGACGCAAAAAACCCACATTTGTACGAATGTGAATCCAGAACGCCAGGTGCTGCGTACGGTTATGTGGATATGGGTGGATGGGTTGGCGGACAATCAGAGTACGTGATGGTACCTTATGCTGATTTCCAATTACTCGTCTTCCCAGACAAAGATCTGGCAATGGAGAAAATCTTGGATTTAACGATGCTAACGGATATTTTCCCAACCGGTTTTCACGGCGCGTATACGGCAGGTGTCAAAACGGGATCCACCGTCTACATCGCCGGGGCAGGCCCTGTTGGTTTAGCGGCTGCTCACTCTGCTCAACTTCTCGGAGCATCAGCAGTTATCGTCGGAGACTTGAATGAGCGGCGTCTTGAACAAGCCCGTAGCTTCGGATGCGAGACCGTTAATCTAAAGGAACATGATCGTCTCGGTGAACAAATTGATCAGATTCTAGGCGTACCAGAGGTGGATGCAGCAGTTGACGCGGTCGGGTTTGAAGCATCAGGCACGGTGAGGCGGGTGAACAACCTGCCGCAGTCCTGAATGCGATTATGGACGTTACCCAAGCCGGGGGTAGCCTTGGTATTCCGGGGTTATATGTGACTGAAGATCCTGGAGGTGTCGACGACGATGCGAAAACCGGCTCTTTAAAAGTTCGGTTCGGTCTCGGTTGGGCAAAAGCTCATTCCTTTACAACCGGACAAACTCCTGCGATGCAATACAACCGGAGCTTAATGAAATCCATCCTTTCAGGAAAAGCGAACATTGCCAAAGCAGTAAACGCTGAGCTCATCTCATTGGACGAAGCGCCAAAAGGGTACGCTCATTTCGATGAAGGTGCTGCCAAGAAATTCGTCATTGACTCACGATGGTAAAGCGTTAAGAAAAAAGCAGTAAGGGGAGAGCCGACCCCCTTACTGCTTTTCTTTCATTAAATCAAACTAATAATAATACTCACAACGACGATGAGTCCAATAAGCATGAGAATTGTTCGGATCATAAGTAACCGCTCCTCATTTCTGTCATATGTGTCTATACCTAAACAGTGAAGGTTTCAAACAAAAATGAGAAAATTGAGTCGTTTGTGCCACTAGAAAAACCACTAGCCGTGCCAGTGGTCCTACAATTCATTAAAACGTAATGACATTAAAGCCCATGAGCGCAACGATAACGAGAAGTACGATCACACCAATAAAGGCGCCGATACCATTCTCTCCCCGCTTCGCTTTGCCAAGAGCCATTTCCATTAGGCCGATCATAACGACAGCTAAGATGCCTTTAACAATGTAAACGAGCGGCCAGCCCATCGGAGCGAGCATACCCACACCTGACACGAGCATAATGATAAAGAACAGACGAAGAATCATATGAAGAATTTTACCAGGTTTGTTCTTGTGACTCGTAAACAAAAAGTACGCAACGATAAATAGAGCCGCAACAAAGGCCCAAGAGCCTTGATGTGAAGCAAAGAACATATCAAACATTTTTTACACCCTTCCTGTAATCCTACTCTCTTTCATTCTAACAGGATTACCCGAATCCATCACTTTATATCCTTTCTAATCACTAGTTTACTAACGAAATATGAACAGAAGATGAACAGAAAAGCTGTTTCTATGTAGCGTAAAGACGAACTGCCCACATCACTCTTATGATGCAGGCAGTACGGTCAATTCCTTATCAAAATATATCATCAAATCTTCAACATGTAATTATTTCTCTTGTTCTACCAATACTTCAAGGTCATTTACAATTGGAGAATGATCGACATCAAGTCCATCATACGTTTCAATTACACGACCATCCATATCGACAAGGAATGTTTGCGTCGAGTGAATGATATCATCGTTTTCAGGGTGCGCTTGAACAACACTATTAAAAGATGCTGCAGCAAAATTCTCTACTTCCATTCTGTCATAGCCTGTGAGAAAGTCCCAATTAGAGAAATCTGCATCATACTGCTCTCCGTATGCTTTTAACTGCTCTGGCGTATCGTGATCTGGGTCCACCGTAAATGAAATCAAATTCACATCTAGCTCCCGCTCATTTAATTCATCTTGAAGTTCGGTCATGTTAGGGGTCATTAAATTACAAACGGTCGGGCAACGCGTAAAGACATATTGACGAGAGAGTACTTTCCTTTCAAGTCTTCGTTTGATACAGTCTCGTTATCCTGATTCGTATACGAGAAGTCATGCAGTTCTAAATGTCCCCCGTCTGTCGCTGTTGTTGGTTCTTCAGCATCGCCCGCTTCCGGTTCAGACGAACCACATGCTGAGAGTACGAGCGTAAGCGCGAGTGCACTAATGAACATCCAATGTTTTCTGTGCAAATTCCTTCCTCCTTTAGATTTCGTCTGTGGTTCATGCTTGTTTAAGACGTTTCTCTACTTTGAGGAATATGCACAAGCTTGGCAACTATGTCTAATTCAGGACAAGAATATTTTACAATCTTTCTTGAAACGATCGGAATCGCTAACCTAGAAGGTTTACAACCTCGTCTTCGATTCGTTCAATTGATACTCCAGGACCGTACCGTTCAACGACATTGCCGTGTCGATCAATGAGAAACTTCGTAAAGTTCCACTTTATTTTACTTGAGCCCACTCCTTTCGTTGCGGATGTGAGCCTGTCATAAAGCGGGTGAATGTTTGCGCCTCGAACGTCTATTTTCTTAAAAATCGGAAAAGTTACACCGTGTTTTGCTTGAAAGACTTTCGGAATCTCTTCATCATTGAGCGGCTCTTGATTCATAAATTGATTGCTCGGAAAGGCTAAAATTTGAAATTGGTCGTCTTTGTAGCGTTCATACAACTCTTGTAAACCCGTTAATTGATGAGCAAACCCGCAGCGACTTGCCGTATTTACGATCAACAACACACAGCCTTGATATTTTTCTAGTTTATGCTCCCCGTCAACAAACGACTCTACGGACACCTCGTAAATTTGACTCATCGGAAATCCTCCCGTCTTTCTTCATGTTTACCCGCGCTCATCCGTGTTCAACCTTCATTTGTTGTCAAGCAGATCAAAATCACTTTATAATAGAAGAACATACTTTTAGTCTATTCATCAAGGAGGAAATCAATTTTTATGACACAACCAAAAGCATTGACCATCGCTGGATCGGATTCTAGTGGCGGAGCAGGTATACAAGCAGACTTGAAAACTTTCCAAGACCTAGGCGTATACGGAATGAATGCATTGACGACGATTGTCGCAATGAATCCTAATGGCTGGAGTCACAACGTGTTTCCACAACAGCGTCTACGGTAGAAGCACAACTAGACACGATCTTTTCAATCGGCGTCGACGCGATGAAGACAGGAATGCTCGGGTCCGTTGACGTAATTGAGTTGGCAGCGAAAAAGATTGAAGAACACAACGTTCAGAAGTCCGTCGTTGATCCCGTTCTCGTATGTAAAGGCGAAGAGAGGTACTTCACCCAGAAACAGCCGACGCATTACGTGAAGTGTTGGTGCCGAAGGCTTACGTTGCAACCCCGAACCTTTTTGAAGCTTCACAACTGGCTCAAGTTGACAAGATCACAACGATTGAACAAATGAAAGAAGCAGCAAGCATTATCCACGACAAAGGTACACAATTCGTCGTCGTTAAAGGTGGAAAGCAGTTAGATTATCACCTTGCCGTTGACCTCGTCTATGACGGAAAGACATTCACATTGCTTGAAACCGAGAAAATTGATACTTCATACAACCACGGTGCGGGCTGTACATTTGCTGCAGCGATTACCGCAGAACTTGCGAAAGGCACTGAAGTCAATGAAGCGATTAAAACAGCAAAAGCATTTGTTTCAGCAGCGATTCGCCACGGCATTCGCTTGAACGAATACGTCGGTGCTGTGCGTCACGGTGCGTATCGCACGTTTGGTGACGAGACGACGATTACTTCAACATCGATCTAACGAAAAAGAAGCCAGGCTCACCGCCTGGCTTCTTTCTTATAATTGCTCGTTTATTCGTTTAACGTGGTTGTATTCTTCTTCGCGTTTCTTCTCTACTTCAATGATCTTCTCAACATCTGCATGATACTCTCCAGTGCTATACCCATGAGACTGGTGCATCGCTTTCTCCATAAGCTCGGTGTAATTCATCGGTTGTTCATTACTCTTCACGTAGTAATCCTCCCAATATTCATAGCCGCTACAAGCGGTCTTACTCTACATTTACCCGAACTGCTGTTAATGAAACGTCAGATTTTCTTTCGTAACCAATCTGCAAATGTGTTCAAGTAAGAAAGTAACGCTTCGTCTGTCTCCTTGTCACTTAACTGCCCATTTGTTTCAAACTTATCTGGGGCTTTGGCTACCTTCAATGAATGATCCTCCATAACCGTTGCACCTGCAGCTTTTAATGTTTGAATCACCTGCTGTTGCGCCCCAGCTGTTCCACTATTGGTCGGGGTTACTCCAATCACACCCGCAAAATGCCCATTCAGCATATTCTCATTCGCATCACTACCCGCCCAATCTAGCGCATTTTTTAACACACCAGGAATGCCCTGGTGATACTCCGGTGTCACAATGAGAACACCGTCACTCTTTTGAATCGCTTCTTTAAAATCACGAATCTGCTCAGGATCACCGTCATTTTCAAGATCACCGTTAAACAAAGGGATATTCTTAAGTGGGTATTCGGTAATTGCCAGCCCAGGAACTTCTTTCGATATGGCTTGACGAAGCAGTTTTGTATTTAGTGACGCGGATCGCAAACTTCCACTAATACCAATGATATTTAACGGTTTCATATGATAGAACTCTCCTTATTGCTATATATTTGCGAAAAAAAAAGCAGCTCCGCAGGGGACAGCGGAGCCACAACAGAGGATGAGGGATGCAGGCAGGGCCGGTTGGCATTCAGCGACTCGATGTGTTACAGGGGGGACACACCAAGGCTGATCAGGAGGGCGTAGTTCCTGTATGCGAACGAGGAGTTATGTTTAACGGTCGTCGTCCGTAGACTCCCGTGTGCTGCACGTGTGCAACGGCTCCATGTTCTTTCACCGGTTACCCTGTTGGTAAATAGATACCTTTTATCGGAATGTTTCAAACCTGTTTTTTTAAATTATTTACGAAAAAATATAAGAATTGTAACCGCCTTACTTTTTCTCATCTACAAAGTGGTTTATGATAGATAAGGTAGACAACAATTCTAACGTTTACTACTTACATTCATTATGCACAGGGAGCGATTGAGATGGATTATCGAATTGAAAAAGATACACTCGGTGAAATGCAAGTTCCTGCCGATAAATATTGGGGCGCGCAAACACAGCGTAGCGTTCAAAACTTTCCGATCGGCAAAGAGAATATGCCTAGAGAAGTCGTGCAGGGCTTTGCCATCTTAAAAAAAGCAGCAGCGAAAGCAAACGAAAGCTTAGGCAAGCTGGATAGCGAACGAGCAAATGCCATCGCACAAGCAGCCGATGAAGTACTTGAAGGAAAATGGGACAGCCATTTCCCGCTCGTTGTATGGCAAACAGGAAGCGGAACACAATCCAACATGAACATGAACGAAGTACTTGCTAGAAGGGGTACAGAAATTCTTAAAGACAAAGGTTCAGACACAACGATCCATCCAAATGACGATGTGAACCGTTCCCAAAGTTCCAATGATACATTTCCAACGGCAATGCATATTGCAGCGGTAAGTGATGTCAACCAAAAGCTTCTCCCCGTACTTGAAACGTTGAAAAATACGATTAATAAGAAATCTGAAGAGTTCAATGACATCATTAAAATTGGTCGTACTCATTTGCAAGATGCAACACCACTTACGCTCGGGCAAGAGTTTAGCGGCTGGTATGAAATGCTAAGAAAAAGTGAAATGATGATTTCTGAAAGCATTCAACACCTCCACGATCTTGCGATCGGCGGAACAGCTGTCGGAACTGGGATTAATGCACACCCAGAGTTTGGAGAGCGCACAGCCGCTTTTATTAGCGAATTCACATCTTTTCCATTCCGTTCTGCGCCGAACAAGTTTCATGCGCTAACAAGTCATGACGATACGACGTATGCCCACGGTGCCATTAAAGCATTGGCTGCTGACCTTATGAAAATTGCGAATGATGTACGTTGGCTCTCAAGTGGTCCAAGATCAGGAATTGGTGAATTAACCATTCCTGCAAATGAGCCAGGAAGTTCGATTATGCCTGGAAAGGTTAACCCTACACAAAGCGAAGCACTCACAATGGTCGTCACACAAGTGATGGGTAATGATGCGGCCATCGGGTTTGCAGCAAGCCAAGGAAACTTTGAGCTAAACGTCTTTAAACCTGTAATTATCTACAACTTCTTACAATCCGTGCAATTGCTTACAGATGCGATGAAATCCTTCCACGATCGTTGTGTTGAAGGAATTGAAGCAGAGAAAGAGAACATTGAGAACCACGTGAAAAACTCACTAATGCTCGTTACAGCGCTAAACCCTCATATTGGGTATGAAAACGCGGCTTCCATTGCGAAAACAGCTCATCAAGAGGGACTTACACTAAAAGAAGCTGCATTGAACAGCGGCTTATTAACCGAAGAACAATTCCACGAGTGGGTTGATCCAGCCAAAATGGTTCAACCATCCGAATGATACAACGAACCACCGAGCGAATGATTTGCTCGGTGGTTTATTCATCGTATGTGTAACGAACGACATACTTTTTATTTTTTAAACGAATGACTTCCACAAGCGGACCGACTTCATAGCCCCCGTGCCAGTTATCTTCAAGCTTCGCTTTTATGCAGCTCGCTTGAAACTTCGTATGATACGTCTCTTTCCAATAAATCCAACGCGGTCTATACATCAGGACGTTCCTTTCATAAAGTCTTCAACCAATCAACTCTTCATCTTCTCGAATCTTCATGTCTTTTTTTGCTTTTCCCTCTTGCTTATCGCGAATGCGATGCGCCAGTCGGGCAGATGCATTTGCGGCAATGCTACACACGAGATCATCCAAAAAAGTGTTCACTCGTTCCGACGCACGATCCAAATCTCGAATAACCCCAGTCTTCTCTTTATCAAGATAACCAAATGTAGTCACAGCAATGCTACCGAAACCAAATACTGAACCGAGCGCAATCGTTTCATCCACCCCAAATAATCCTTCATCGGATTCAACTAACGCTTGTAACGGTGCTGACAATTGCTGTTTTTCAGCCAGACAATCAAGTTCCACACCGACGAGAATCGCATGTTGAATTTCTCTTTTCATTAACACCGCATCGACGCTGTCTATACATTCAGATATCGTTAAGTCTTCAGCATATGGGTGTTGTAAAGCATACACAATATGACCGATATCTTCAACCGTAACCCCGCGGTTTTCCAAACGCTCCCGTGCCGCTTTCTCAACAACATCCCCTTTTACAGGTTGGTTCTCTTTCCCCATATGAATTCCCCCTTAGCTAATATACTATCATATTCATGCCATCCCCCAAGCTCCACAAGATTATGATACAATACGTCTAGATTCTAGTTGTAATAAAGGAGATAACGAGATGGAAGGATCCGTTCAAACCATTGCATTTAAAAGTACAATTTTAGACACAGAACTTGATCTGCAACTGTACATTCCACCGAACTATCACGAAAACATTGCGTACAACATCGCCATTACCGGAGATGGCCAAGATTTTTTTAAGTTAGGAAAAATTGATCAACAGATGGAAACGTTCATTTTGGAAGAATCTGGCCTGACACGATCGTCGTTGGCGTTCCTTACCCAAGAGTTTCAACACGGCGCCTATGGTATGCCCCGCTTGGGGAACAAAAAGATGACTACATTCGTTTTCTAAAAGATGAATTGCTTCCTTTTCTTTCAGAAAGATATCATCTGCTGGGCAGCGCTGAAGGTCGTTTACTTCTCGGCGATTCGCTATCGGCATCGCTCACGTTAATGGCTTGCATTCAGGAACCTGACACATTCCAGCGAGCAGTCATGTTCTCTCCTTATGTAGACGATACACTGTTGTCTCTCGTTGCAAATAGTGACGATTTGCATCGCTTTACCGTGTACCACACCCTCGGTAACAAAGAAAACGAAGTGAAGGCAACAGATGGACGGATATTGGACTTTGTAACGATGAACGAGCAATTACATGCAGCGTTAGATGGCACATTGAAACACTATCAATATAAAGTGATCGAAGCGGGTAACCATACATGGTTTACGTGGGCGCCAGAACTTCCACACGCACTCGATTATCACTGGTCATAAGGAGGAAGAAAGCTATGGAAGTGACCATCGCTCAAACAGAAGAAGAAATGAAAGGCGTGCAACACGTGCGCTACGAGGTGTTTGTGAAGGAACAACACGTCTCCGTTGAAGAAGAATGGGATGAATACGAGGATTCCAGCATCCACTTTCTCGCTCACGACAACCATACCCCTGTAGGTGCGGGTCGTTTACGTTGGGTAGAAAATACAGGGAAAGCAGAGCGTATTTGCATTCTGTCCTCCTATCGTGGTACAGGCCTTGGACGTTTAATCATGAGCGCGCTTGAAGATACGTACAATCGCAAAACGGCAAGGAAGTGGTTCTCTCTGCCCAAACTCATGCACGCCCCTTTTATGAAAAAATCGGATATAAGGTAACGAGCGAGGAAGAATTTCTTGATGCGGGTATCCCTCACGTTTCCATGAAAAAAGGTATAGAATAGATGGTAAAACCGCTGTGCAAACGAACGTGCACAGCGGTTTTTTTAACCAAGACCGTCAATTCTTCTTCCTTTGCCCGTGACAAAGCGTTCGGAACGTTGCCGATAATAAAAAGAAGAGGCATAATCATCGGTAGGTTCTTTATATTTTCGGTACACTTCATATCGATGTACCGGCTGTACGCGCGAAGCGGCATGAATAAGATTTGATGGACGCTGGACCCGATTGCCGTATTGGCTGGCTGTCTCATTAACGTTTGCTGGAACATATCCCACTTCAATCCCTCCTTCATAGCGATTACCTTTATAGAACTTGTATACCCGAACTCTTCGTCGTTTACTCCTCTTGTCCGTATTTGTTTACATATCGTTCTAACCCTTGATAAATCAGGATTTTTACGAACTCAAATAAAACTACACACGCTTTAGGGTAAACGTACATACGATATAGCGAACATGAAGGAAATCCTAAAGGAGTGATGAACGTGAGCTGCGGTCGCAAAGACTTTGATACCGGCAACTGCGTATGCGATGCGGTGCTTGCGATTAGTGAAGCACAAGATGCCGTTGATAAAAAAACTGGAAACTGCGCGAATAGTTGTTTCTCTAATCTGCTTAAACCAAACGGGCGGATTAACGACACAATTCCATTCATGCTAAAAGGGAAGACCGGAGAATTATTCTGGGCTACCGGCGGTCTAACTGCTGATTTCCCTGATGTTTTCGAATCTGTATTCTTCAGAGTAGAGAACATTTGTGAGAAATCTTGCTGTGCTACACTATCCTTGCTTCGCCCAATCGGTGACATCTTGTTTACACAATCGTGCTGCGTCGATCCAACGTCTTTATCTGATGTAGTCTCTCTTGAGCGCACAAACTGCTGCATTGAAGTAGATCTAAGCTGCTTCTGCGCAATCCAATGCGTAGACCCAGGATTGGTAGACAATCCAGTCGCACCTCCAGGTCAATAACTGGAGGGCACTGGAAAATGTTAAGCAAACGTTTCGATCGTTAGGTCGACAACGTCCTCGTATTTAATCGTCACAAGATAAGGTAACTGCTGGGTCTGCATCGTAAACTGCTCATCTTCAACAGCGGTAACGTTGCCGACCCAGGTCTCTTGTGATGTTTTACACGTACACACTGTCGGCTGCAAATTTCTCATTTTAAACAACAGATCTACCTTTTCTTTTACCGTTTTTTCGGAAAATGGTTTTTTATCTTTCTTTTGTACAGGCTTTTCCTCTTTACGTTCGCTCACTATTGTCTTCTCTGTACTTACTTTGTCACTAAGTGCGTCCCGAAGAAGCTCGTTCGCTTCCATAGAATTGTTCGATTGTTGCCAATCAAACCCTAAATGCCTAGACAGGTCAAAAGAACGTTTCTTTTGCATTGGGGTTTCCTTCGGTGTTTCTGCTTTTTCTTGAGGAGCTGCCTCTTGTTCCTCTGCCTGTTCAGCTTCCTCGAATAACTCTTGGTTTCTTCGTTTATACAATACTTCTAACTCATTATCTCCTTGTGAAGGTAAAGAATGTTCAGGGTTGTCAATATATAAAAGTGGTTGTACACGATTAATGATCCGCTTTGTTCGCATCATCTGCCTCCTTAACTTGTATTGTTTTCATTGTATTCAGCCGTCTACAAGCTATGCAAATTCTTCTAGTTATTCGCCCGTTTTCCTCTCGTACTCACACCCAACGATACACTGCTGCATAGGTTAGTATGGAGAGCAAAGGGTTCTCTAAAGAATCTATATTCCAGGAGGAATGTTACATGTCAGATTGTTGTCACCAAGGCGGTAACCAAGGTTTAGGCGGATTTGCATTTGTAGTTGTGCTCTTTATTCTCTTAATTATTGTTGGTTCTGCATACTGCTAATGCAAAGAAAACAGCCATCCATAACGGATGCTGTTTTATCGTTTATTGTGGTACCGGTGTGTCTTCTTGTGTTTCAATAATCTTTTCGATGTGATGACAAGCGGCCATGTGACTATCGTTCATAAGCTCTGTAGAACGAAGTTCTGGCTCTTCTGTTTTACACACTTCTGTTGCAAACGGGCAACGCGTATGGAAACGGCAACCACTTGGCGGGTTCATCGGTGACGGCACATCTCCTTGAAGCACGATACGCTCTCGCTTCTTCGTCGGATCAGGGATCGGAATCGCCGAAAGTAATGCTCGTGTATACGGATGTCTAGGATGATCAAAGAGATCCTTCTTGTCAGCAATCTCGACAATCTTCCCGAGATACATAACGATCACACGATCAGAAATGTGACGTACAACACCAAGGTCGTGAGAGATAAACAAATACGTAAGGTTCAATTCGTTTTGAAGTTTCTTCAAAAGATTCAACACTTGTGCCTGTGTCGACACGTCCAATGCGGATACGGCCTCATCACAAACAATGAGCTTCGGGTCGACCGATAGCGCTCTTGCGATACCAATTCGTTGACGTTGCCCACCACTAAATTGGAAAGGGTAACGTTCCGCTTGTTGCGGCCTTAAACCTACAAGTTCCATTAACTCACGAATTCTTGCTGGACGTTCGCTTTTAGGCACAACTCCTTGAATTGCCATTGCTTCATCAAGAATTTGTTTTACTTTTTGTCTTGGATTGAGTGACGCATATGGATCTTGAAAGATGATCTGCATTTCTTTTCGTTTTTGCCTAAGATCACTTTTCTTTAGTTCCATTAAGTTATCGCCATCAAAGAAAATCTCCCCACCCGTCGGGTCATCTAGTCGCAAGATGGCACGGCCAGTCGTTGATTTCCCGCACCCAGACTCACCAACGATACTTAACGTTTCGCCTGGATTGATGGCGAATGAAATATCATCCACAGCTTTTACATCAGCCATCTTACGGTTTAGAATTCCACCTTTTACTGGGAAATACTTTTGCAAGTTCTTCGCTTCAAATAATGGAGTCGTCATTGATTCGTTGCAACTCCTTTCGTTGGGTTTGAACCATTCCACTCGTCAGTGTAGATCCAACAGCGTGTTTGTCCACTCGTATTTTCACTCTCAACATTGTTTGAAGGAGATGCGAGCTCTGGGTGATTTTCGATACAAAAATCAGTTGCATAAGGACAACGCTCAGCAAATCGGCAACCGTCCGGCATATTTTGTGGTGAAGGTACGGTTCCTGGAATCATTTCCAACTCATCTAAATCAATGTCATGACGAGGAATCGCATTCATCAACTTGTGTGTATGGATGCAGCGGTCGTGTAAATAGTGTTTTTACATCTGCTTGCTCCACAACTTCTCCAGCGTACATAACGACCACTTTGTCTGCAGTTTCCGCGATAACCCCAAGGTCATGCGTAATCATGAGCACAGCCATTCCTGACTTCTCTTGAAGCTCTTTAATTAGCTCAAGAATTTGCGCTTGAATGGTCACATCTAGTGCTGTCGTTGGCTCATCGGCAATTAATAACTCCGGATCACACGAAAGCGCAATCGCAATCATGACACGCTGCCTCATCCCCCTGATAATTCATGAGGATAACGCTTCGCCCGGTCTTCTGGCGCAGGAATTCCAACGAGAGTAAGCATGCGAATTGCTTCTTGCCAAGCCGCTTTCTTATCAAGCTTCTTATGAATTCGAACGGCCTCAGATACTTGATGTCCAACCGTGAACACCGGATTTAATGAAGTCATTGGTTCTTGGAAAATCATTGATAACCGGTTTCCACGGTATTTCGCCATCTGTTGCTTCGTTTTCTTTAGAAGGTCGTCTCCACTAAGGCGAATGGATCCACCTACAATCTTGCCAGGGTGTTGAATGAGTTGCATGACCGATAGTGACGTGATGCTTTTACCAGAACCAGACTCACCAACAATCCCTAACGTTTCATTATTACTTACACTAAAGTCCACACCATCTACAGCTTTCACTTCGCCATCTGGCGTGAAAAAGGATGTACGCAAGCCTTCTACTTCCAAAACAGGTGTCTGTTCATTTGAAGCCAATGTCCATGACCTCCTTCTATATCCAACCGGAAATCATCTTCCGATCATTTAGTTCAGTTCAATTCGTTTGTTCAAAATACGATAGGCAATGTCAACGAGGAAGTTCACGAAAACGAATGTTACCGCAAGGACGATAACCGTACCTTGAACGACCGGGAAGTCACGTTGCCCAATTGCGTCAACAACCAGCCTTCCTAGCCCGTTGATCGCAAATACATTCTCTGTAAGAACAGCTCCACTTAAGAAATAACCAAACTGCAAACCAATAACCGTTACAACAGGAATCATTGCATTTCTGAATGCGTGCTTATAGATGACGAGGTTTTCTTTAACCCCTTTTGCACGTGCTGTTCGAACGTAATCTTGATCAATGACTTCGAGCATACTGGATCGGGTCATCCTCGCAATGACTGCAGCTCCTGCCGTACCCATCGTAATGGCCGGCATGATCACTTGTGCAGGTGTTCCCCACCCTGACGTTGGCAGCCAACCTAGTTGTATTGAGAACCAATAAATGAGGAGTAAACCTAACCAGAAGTTTGGCATTGATAAACCAACAACAGCAATCGCCATCGTTCCGTAGTCACGTAATGTATTGCGGTACGTTGCAGATAAAATCCCGAAGAATAGACCTGCTGTTACAGCAACAACCATGCCCCATAATGCGAGTTCAACCGTTATGAAAAACCGGGGGGCGATAATATCAATCACGGGTTGTCCAGTTCTAACGGACTCACCTAAGTTAAACAATAGAAGGTCTCCAAGAAATCGACCATATTGAACGACTAACGGGTCATTCAACCCTAAGTTTTCTCTCATTTGTTCAAGCTGAGCTTCTGAAGCAGCCTCTCCGGCCATGACTTGTGCGGCATCCCCTGGTACGAGCTGGATAATTAAAAAAGCAACGAGGGTGACACCTAACAGTACCGGAATGAGTTGAAGCAGTCGGCGAATAATAAATATATGCATGTCAAATCCTCCTACTTTTTCGACCTTGGGTCTAACGCATCACGAAGTCCATCACCTAACATGTTAAACGACAATACGAGAAGCACAATGGCAATCCCTGGGAATATCGTTAAATGAGGATTCTCCCACATGTATGAACGTCCATCATTAAGCATGGCTCCCCATTCCGGTTCAGGCGGCTGAACACCGACACCGAGGAAGGAAAGTCCGGCTGCACTTAAAATCGACGTTGCAATTTGCAATGATGCTTGGACAATAATTGGAGATGATACGTTCGGTAAAATATGTTGAAAAATGATTTTCCCATCTTTGGCCCCAAGAGCGCGAATTGCCTCGACGTACTCAATGCCTTTTACTTCAAGAACAGATCCACGAACTATTCTGGCAAAAACAGGTATGTTGTAAATGGATAGGGCGATGATGACATTAAACATGCTTGCGCCTAATGCACTAACAATGGCTAGGGCTAACAAAATCCCTGGGAATGCAAGCATAACATCTGCTGCACGCATGATAATCGTATCTACCCAACGACCGTAGTACCCAGAAACAAGTCCTAAAAGTATTCCGAATACAGCACCGAAAAAGACAGAAACCACACCGATAAACATCGTCAAGTGCGTACCGTAAATAATTCGGCTAAAAATATCTCGACCGTTTTGGTCCGTTCCGAACCAGTTGTCTGCTGATGGTGGTGCAAATCGATTTAAGATGTCTGTCGATTGGTAACTATGCGTCATCAACAGTGGTGCTAAAATGATAATAAGAATGAAGAATAGTAAGATGATCCCACCGACGAGCGATGACTTGTTGCGGACCAGCTGCTTCATCAGGTTCTTAAACCGTGATTCCGGCGCCCGATTTCCGCTTTGGCCGTGCTCTCATTAACGGTTGACCCCATGAACTGCTCAACCCCTTCTCTTTCATTGTTCTGATGCATGAACACGTGTATAGTGTGGCTCAAAATCATCATTTTACGCTGTTCGTCTTATTATATCAATGTTCGAAATGAAAACAATATAACCGTTGCAAATTCTTCCTAATCGTCAACGATTCGTAGCTTATTTCGACATTCTGTATTGATTTTTGCTTTTTTCTAACAAATTAGTGTTAGACTTAGTCTCGGTTGAACCTCCTTCTTGATGAATAACAAAAATCAATACTTAACAGCTTACAACAGGAACTATTTGTTGTAAATCGTAAATATTTGTTTCGTTTTGTTAATTTTTTCGCAAAAAAGAGTATTGAAAGTTTTTGATTCGTAGTTTATAGTAACCGTAAACTGGTTTTCTTACAACAAGGGGGATAAAAATTGAAAAAGTTTAAAAAGTCTAGCGCATTCGGTTTAACAGTTGCCGCTGCGTTCGCACTCGCTGCATGTTCGACAGATCCAGAAGAGGCACCAGAAGACACTGAAGGCGGAGATATATCCGAGGACACTGAAGTGTCAGAAGATGATGACGTTTCCGACGATGGAGCAGCCGGAGACGGTGGAGAACTCGTTATCGCATTATCTGCAGATGGCGTCTCTCTTGACCCTCACGGTCAAAATGATAACCCATCAGCGAAGTACCGTTCTCTCATTTATGAAACGTTAATGACGTTCGATCCAGAAACGTATGAATTGGTTCCAGGTCTTGCCGAAGAATATGAACAAATTGACGAAACAACGTTTGAGTTCACTCTACATGAAGGTGTTGAATTCCACAACGGTGAAGAACTTACTGCAGATGACGTTGTCGCGACATTTGACCGTATGCTTGACCCAGACATTGCCGCACCTTCAGTCTTCCTATTTGAAATGATTGATAGCGTAGAAGCCATTGACGAGTATACTGTCCAAATGACGACAGAATTTCCATTTGCACCGCTTCTTTCCCACTTAGCGCATAACGCTGGGGGTATTATCAGTGAGACAGCAATCGAACAAGATTACGCTGGAGAAATCAACCTTGATGTTGGTGAAGGCGAAGCCGGAACCGGTCAGTTTGTGTTTGATGAGTGGAACGAAGGCTCTAACCTCCGCATGCTAAACAACGAAAACTATTGGGGAGAGCCAGCGAATATTGACAGTGTTTATTTTGAAGTCATCGGTGAAGACTCCACACGTATGGGAAGTCTTTCCAACGGTGAAGTGCACGTTGCTGACCTTATTCAACCAGCATTGGCAGATCAAGTAGACGCTTTTGATAACGCAAGTCTTGTGAGTGTTCCAAGTTTAAGCCTTACGTATGTAGGAATTAACACAGAGGTTGAACCGTTTGATGATGTACGTGTTCGTCAAGCGATCTCTCTTGCAATTGATAACGATGCTCTCGTAGAAGGTATCTACGAAGGTTATGGTGAGCCTGCAAAAGGACCGATCAACGATCTCGTGTTTGGTTATGACCCTGACATTGATGACATCGGTTATGACCCTGAAAGAGCTCAAGAATTACTCGAAGAAGCAGGATTGGAAGACGGATTTGAATTCACACTTCTTATGAATTCGGATAACCCAGTTCGTGAGCAAACGGCAGTTTTAATTCAAGATCAACTTAGTGAAATTGGTGTTACAGCAAGCCTTGAAAACGTAGAGTGGGGTGCTTACCTCGACCAAACAGGTGAAGGCGATTCAGAAATGTTCGTCCTCGGTTGGGTTACGGTAACAGGGGATGCCGATTACGGTATGTATTCACTCTTCCACTCTAGTCAACACGGAAATGCTGGTAACCGTTCATTCTATACGAACGAAGAAGTCGATGACTTGCTTGACCAAGCACGCCAAGCAACTGACGACGATGAGCGTTTAGAATTATACAGCCAAGTTCAAGAAATTCTCGTAGAAGAAGCGCCAATGCTTTACACTGCATTTGATGAACTGCGCATTGGTGTAGCTGACTCTGTAGAGAACTTCTACCAAGTACCAAACGGTCAATTTGACCTTTCAGAAGTGACAATTACTGAAGGCGCAGACGTTGGCTACTAAAGTTTAGAAACGCGCGGGGCAAGGGATATTGAATATCCCTTGCCCCGTTTTTACTTAAATGAAATTCGAACCCGTATTTTCAACTCTCATACGCAAACCTGTTTTTTGAGCTGATGTGAAAAGAGGATTAGATAAGTTAAACTTTTGAGTTTTTCATTTGCGCTGGTGATGCTCGATTTCCACCGCCTTTGCAAGGCAGGAGAACCGGTCGAAGTTCACCATAAGCGCTCATGAAAGTTAACAACACTTTTTGTATTTAAATTGCTTCCAAAGAGCCTCAATTGGAAACAGAATTACTCTGTTACGCCCCTTTGGGCCCGTTTTGCTTCCAATCGATTGACCGTCCTTTATGGAAGCAGATCGAGCCCTTTAAAGAGAAAGTGCGTCAGTCTACTTTCAAAGCCTTCTTCATTCTCCCAATATCTCTTTAACGTTAGCTTCATACGCTTTGCCTCGCTCACAATCAAGACATTTCTCAAACTCGGTCATGTAGCACAACACCTTGAGTCTTTACGACATCTTTCGTTCAGTAAATTTCTCTCGTTCAACATATGTAGATCATTTTATTGAGGATTGGTTCTCTAGAAAAATTGCTGAACGATCGGTGCCGCTCCCCTCTTCATGTAAACAAACGGCTATCATCTTTCAACTTATCAATGACTTCCTTCCATCATTTCCTTGTTAAAATGTTCTCCGAACAGCCGTCGCACGTTTTGTACGCATCCGTTAACTTCATTCACGTTAAGCACGACAGTTTATGAATCATCACTTTTATGGTACACTTCTTCCGCACTATAGAACTCGGTTAGGAGGTGGCCGCATGCAACTAGAATCGACGACGCGATCAAGTCGCTATTATACATATTTATTAATTATTGCTATTTTAATTATTGCATCTACATTACGTTCTCCAATGACATCCGTCGGCCCGCTCATCCCGTTTATTCGAGACGACTTGGACATTGCCAATTCAACAGTTGGACTTTTAAATACCCTTCCACTTATCGCATTCGGGCTTTTTTCGCCATTTGTTCCGAGAATTTCTAGAAAGTACGGCATGGAAATGACACTGCTTTTTGCGATGCTCGTTCTTGCTGCAGGCATATTCGTAAGATCAGTCGGATCGGTGTCGTTACTACTTACTGGAACGGTTCTGTTAGGCTTAGGAATTGCCGTTGGAAATGTGCTCATGCCAGGTCTTATTAAGATGAGCTTCCCTTATCGAATCGGATTAATGACCGGTATTTATTCGGTTTCAATGAATGTGTTTGGCGCCTTCTCATCTGGTGTATCCGTTCCTCTTGCTACGTCAGAACAATTTGGTTGGCAAGGAGCTCTTCAGTTATGGGGGATACTGGCAGTATTCGCGATCGTCATATTGCTTTTACGATTACCAGCCATACTTTCTGAAGAAAAGAAAGTACCAGGTCGTGTTGACAATCAGCCATCCCAAGCTCTATTTAAGTCTAAAATCGCTTGGGCAGTCACCCTGTACATGGGCTTTCAATCGTTTATCCCGTACAGTATCTTTACATGGTTGCCTGATATGATGCTCGTAAAAGGTTTGATGCAACCGAGGCAGGCTGGTTTATGGCAATCTACCAAGCAGGCTTAATCCCAGCAACGTTTATCGTTCCGATTATCGCTGCGAAAATGGCAAATCAACGGGCGCTTGCTTTTTTATCAGGTGTGCTGTTATTTACTGGATTACTCGGTACGATGCTGACAACATCCTATCTGATCCTCGCTTTTCTCGTTCTCACGGGAATGGGCGCAGGAACGACATTTAGTCTAGCCATGGTCTTCTTTGTTTTACGCACAAGAACCATTACCGAGTCTGCTCAGCTTTCAGGAATGGCGCAATCTGTCGGTTACTTGATCGCCGCGACTGGACCGATTGCACTCGGTAGCTTAGCTGATTGGTCAAATGGGTGGACATTTCCTTACCTCATTCTTATGTTTGTTTCTGCTTGCATCGCATTATTTGGCCTTGTTGCGGGGCAGAATAAACAAGTCATTGAACAAGCTAACGTTTAATAAAAAGCCGGGTTTACAACGAAATAATCAAACCTCAAAACAACCCAAAATATAAACCGAAGGACTAAAAGCCTCTAAATGAGAGTTCCTAGTCCTTCGGTTTTTCAAGGTCTATAATCTTTTAACCGGACGACACCAATATACATAACGTCTCGCCGAAAAATGGCCGAGCATTAAAAAAGGAGCATGCTTTTGAACATGCTCCTTACTCTCCTTGTAACCGCTCAACTTGAGCACAAATCTCGTGTTGCCAACCATTGTCATTTGTTGCATAGGCTAGATATGACATTGCTTGTAGCTTCTCTTTTTCCCAGAAGTAGTTTTGTAAAAATGTTTTACTTTCTTCTAACTCTGCTTGTTCAGGGCCAGACAATGTGCGAAATTCTTCTTCTAGTACGAGACGAATAAATCGTTCAGCTACTACGGTATACATCGCATTCACTCACTTTGCTCTAATAAGGATGGTGTATGGACAGTATATCCACAATCACCCATTCTTATAAGAACTAGCCCATTCCGATAATATGATACCCACCATCAACGTGAATGACCTCACCTGTGATGCCCTTAGATAGGTCACTCATAAGAAACAGGGCTGTATTCCCTACCTCTTCAGTCGTGACCGTTCTTTTTAACGGAGCTTTTTCTTCCATTTCTTTTAAAACAGTATTGAAACCAGCAATTCCTTTAGCAGATAGCGTACGAATCGGACCTGCTGAAATGGCGTTCACTCGTATTTGTTTTGCTCCTAAATCATTTGCTAAATATTTCACACTTGCATCAAGAGCCGCTTTTGCGACACCCATCACATTGTAATTTTTCACGACTCTCTCACCGCCGAGGTACGTTAGCGTAATGATTGAACCGCCCTCTGGCATCATTTCATATTTTTCAATGGCGTGTGAGACGGCGGTTAAGGAGTAGGCGCTAATGTCGTGAGCCAACAAGAAGCCTTCTCGAGATGTTTCAGTAAACGTACCTTCAAGGTCTTCTGTCTTCGCAAACGCGATGCAATGCGCTAGACCGTGGATCGGTCCAACATCAGCTTTAATCTGTTGAAACGTCTTATCAATTTCATCATCATTTGTAATGTCACAAGCATAAATGTATTTTTCCTGATCAATGGACGCGGCTAGCTCCCGCACATTCTTCTCTAACCGATCCCCAGCATAAGTAAATACGAGCGTAGCTCCTGCGTCTGAGAGGCTTCTTGAAATCCCCCAAGCGATACTTCTTTTATTTGCAACTCCCATAACGACATACGTTTGACCTTCTAAAGATAATGCCATATGTGTGAACCCCTTTCCAATCCGTTAGATCACTACTTCATTCTAGTACCTGGTCATAATCATACCACACTCCTCTAAAAAAATCACGAATCGGTCACTAGAATTACTGCGGCGAAACTGATATATTTTAAAAATACGCGGGGGTGTAGAAAATGGAAGAGAAATTGGACTTCATCGGTGATGTACACGGGTGTTTTGACGAGTTACAGCTACTTTTACAGCAAATGGGCTATCAGGAAGGTTCACATCCAAACGGTCGAAAACTTGTTTTTATCGGCGACCTTACTGATCGTGGACCAAACTCCTTAGACGTTATTCGACTTGTTTATAAACTCGTGAACGTCACACAATCGGCGTATTACATCCCTGGAAATCATTGTGACAAGTTGTATCGATATTGGAAAGGCAACCGCGTAATGATCCGACATGGGCTTGAAACTACGGTTGCGGAGTATGAGCAGTTGCCTAAAACAGAACAAACGAAAATACGGAGACAGTTCATGCAACTGTACGAGCAATCCCCTCTCTACCAAGTATGGAATGATGGGCAAATTGCCGCTGCCCATGCAGGTATTCGCAGGCAAGATATTGGAAAAAGTGCTCATCGTCTGCGTTCTTTTCTCCTTTATGGAGATGTCGATCACCACCAACAACAACCAGGCAAGCCACCGGTTAGAAGAGACTGGGCAAAACGGGAAACCAACATAAACCCGATCATTATTTATGGTCATACACCGGTTCCTAAACCACGTGTGAAAAACCGCACAATTAACATCGATACTGGGTGCGTGTTTGGCGGCTTCCTAACCGCATTTCATTACCCAGAACGAACGTTCACGACGCAAAAATCAAATGAACCCTTACAAGTAGATGCATTTAATCACGAATTTGATTATGAAACCCTCGATATGGATTAAGAAAGGATAAGATTTTGATGATAAAAAAATACAGTCTACTTACTGCAATGATTCTAATGGTGTTAGCAGGATGCTCAGAGGCTGAAGTGAGCATGATCCTGAAGAATCAATGATCTACGTTGTTAACGATCCCGCCTCCATGACCGTTAATGCGAGAATGATTAATGAAGGTTCTAGCGATACAGATACACTCAACTTTAATTATGATGTAACCGACGAATCGTTGCTCGAGTCTATTGATGCTGATGCGCTTTTAGAAGAAAATGAGGAGTTCACAATCGGAGCAGACAATGCATTTGTACTGAATGTGACCATCCCTCTTAGTGAGCCATTGACTGCCGATGAGCTCAGCGGAGGAATTGAAGGCTACGTTACCGATATCGCTGGAAATGAAATTTACCGATTTTCATTTGACCATATTGAAGAAGCATAATTGTGAGTCATTTAAATGGAAATATTAAAAGAGGTGTGATCTAGATCACACCCGAAACGATCTAGATCGCGTTAATACGATGGGTTTTTCCAGACACTGAGCGATCTTTATGGAATGAACGAAACACTTTCTTGATTTACACTGTTGGGTGTTGGGTTGGAGGGGTAGCGCGGTGCTATTTTTGCTCAGTTT